>CBDUBV010000006.1:0-52825 GCA_965365475.1 uncultured Chthoniobacteraceae bacterium
TTCCGCCCGTTACAGCCTCAATCTTCAACTGCGGGTAGACGACTTGGACCTTCTTTAGGGATGCATGGAGCTTCTTCTTGAAGTCCTTGACAGTGCCGTAGTCGGCTCCTAATTGAGCCATAAAGTCGCTGTAGCTCACGAACTGCGGTTGTCCCCTCATCGTGACCGCATACGTTTTATATGTCGTCCACCCGTACAGGTCAAGGGCCAGCGGAGAATTGTTCAGAGCACGCAATGCGCGTACGTCCACCGGGACAGGAGCGCTCGTCAGGGTGTCGTAAAAATCCTCCCCGATCTCGATCCAGCTCTGCCACAGATTTCCCTGCCCCATTTCTCGTGGATCCCACCAGAGCTCGCGGCGCGGGGCGACCAGCATGCCGAGTGTTCTCTGGCCAACTCCGGTTTGCGTGCGCTTCTTCTGCTGAAAGCTGATGCTTGCAGCGAAGAGCCTGACCATCTGGTCCTTCAGCCTGCGCGCGTCGCCTCTCTTGCCGCGGCCGGTTTCTGGGTTCAGGCCGACCTCACGCATAAAATCCGCGAGGCTATGGCCCAACTCTAAGTGCCGACTCTTCGTTCGGACCGCTTCGCTCGTAATCCAGTACAGAAGCAGTCTAGGGATGGTTCCGTAAGGATAGCCGATCGGAGCACCCTCTTCATCCACCCCGGTTCGGGCAATCACCAACGTGAGGTCGCCGTTGGTACGGGTCCATAGTGGCACGTCACCCGGGTCTCGATGTGGCAGTGTGACCTGAACAAGGTGCTTGGCCATGAACGACAGTTCCGATGTCAAAGGCCAGCGCTCGCGAATATCCGCGGCCGTGTCGATCAACTGCTGTTGATGACGGGTAATTTCAATCTGCGCCTCAAAGAGGGCGCTGGGGTTCTCAGCGGGAAGCACACTGGTCGAACCTGCTTTCGCTCGACTTTTACGAACCTTCGTTAGGATCTGAGCAACATGCTCCATATATTCTGTACTCTCCGTAGTCAACACAGTGTACGTAGCCTCAACAGCTTAGTTCACGCCGCGTTTGATTCCGAGGATTGTTTTAGCCGACCGTCCAGTTGAGCGGCCTCCCTGTAGGCCTGCAGCAATTCAGAACCAACCTTCGCCGATCGCAATGCAGTCCGGATCACGAGGCTGTCACTTGCGCGAACTCCCTGACCAGCAAGCCAAGCCGAGAGCTCTCGTAAGATTCGTCGATCTTCCTCGTGCATCCAGAACTGAACCGGTTTGCCAACGCGAGCACGTTTGGCTTTGTTATCGGCGGGCCCGCGCGCGCTCTCCATTTCAGGGGCCGCGTCTATTCGCTCGGGCGGTTGGGTGGTCGGGGCTTTGCGCTGGATGGCGGCAAGCAAGTCATTCACGTTGGATTTCTTCATACTATGGACTCTGCTCAGTCTGTGTTGTCTATGGAGTATACACACTCTCATCAGAGCAGTGCAACCGTAAGTTGAAGTACCTCCTCACGAGCAGCGCTGTCGAGGGCGCCCCAGCCGCGTGCAAGGGCATGCTGGTAGCACTCTCTTGAACTGATCGTGACGGGCAGCGCGGGAACGCTCAATCCTTTCGCACTTTCGTCTACGAGTCGGCCCAAAATCGTCGTCTTTCGGACCTTGTTGAACACAAGACGGACAAACGCCTTCTTGTTTCGATTCTGGACGAACTGAATTGCGTCATCTGCTTCCCAGATGTCCGCAGGAGACGGAGACGTGACGACAAGGACTGTGTCGGCACTGCGAACCGCCGTTGCAGTTGCGGTGTGCTCCAGATTGGGCGGAGTGTCATAGATGACCACGTCAGCGCTTCCGTTGTGAGAGCCACTGCCGTTTCCTGTGATCTGCGCTAACGCCTTTGTGGAGGTGCCCTGTGCGTCCCAATCCCGAATGATGACGGTTTTGCCGGCGTGGGCGAATGCTTCGTGCAGCAGAATGGCCAATGTGCTTTTTCCGACCCCGCCTTTCTTGGCGAGCAGGGCGATGTTCATGGTGTAAACAGAATACACAGACTGCGTACTCTATGCAATCTCATGAGACTACATAGTCTACTCAGTCAGCATTCTACTGCGGCGACAAACGCCGGCCAGTCATTCGCCATTGCTTGGCTCAATTCAAACAGCTTCCCTGCAAGGTCTTCTGCGTTGCTGAAGCGAACCGAGAGTTGCCCTGGACGAATAGTGATGTCAGCCGACAGACTCTGAAAAGAGCTAGCCCGCACATCAGCGGGTGCGGGAACCACAACACGCTTGGCGGCCGCATCTTTTCGTAGCGTGTCGAGCGATTTCGCTACCCGAGTTCGTCGTTTGACTTCCCACTGAAACCGACTCGCTGCAGTTGTTGCTTCCAGCCGGTCGATCAACGCAACGCGGCTGACTGCGACCGCATTTCCGACTTGAAGGCAGGGAAGTCCGGCCATGATTTGGCGCGCCCGTCGCTCCCGAACACCGAAGATCCGCTCGACCGCGAGACGGTCTAGATACTCCGTGTTCAACGCCCGGAGTTCGGATAGAATCGATTCAAGTCTGTGAAACCAAGCTGGTTGCGCAGGCATTCCGATTTCCCTTTACCACTCTACGTTAGGGCGTGGTCCGGCACAATGTCCTATAGTCGCAGCTTTGCGATTACCAACCTAGCTTTCTATAATGCTCCTTATCGCTACCGACAAACCCACTTGTCGGGAGTAATCCTGCCGTGATACTCTCGGGTGACCCAATGCGTTCGCGCCTGCCATCTTTCGCCGTGCCGGGCAGGGAAGACCTGCCGTGAGCACCGCTCTCGTTCCCCTGTACGATGCGCCGCGCCCGGCAACCGACCTCGACCGGCTGAAGCGGCTCGTGCTCAGTCGTCTCACATCGAATCACTCCCGCCGGGCGTATGCGCAGGCGCTCAACGAATTCCTCGGATGGTATGAGGCTGAGCGGCCCGGGGCCTTTTCAAAGCTGGTGGTCCAGGAGTACCGCACGCGGCTTGAAGGCCGCGGGCTCGCCCCTTCGACGATCAACATCCATCTGACGGCGATTCGCCGCCTGGCGACCGAGGCCGCCGAAGCCGGATGGCTCGCTTCAGATGTGGCAGCGGGGATCGCCGGCATCCGTGGTGCGCGGAAGCTCGGCGAGCGAACCGGGCAGTGGCTCGGAAGGGAGCAGACACGGGCTCTGCTCGACGCCCCCGATCCGCAGACGCTCAAAGGGAAAAGAGACCGTGCGGTGCTCGCGCTTCTGGCTGGTTGCGGCCTCCGCCGTTCGGAGATCGCGGGTCTGAACGTTTCCCAGATTCAGCAGCGGGAAGCGCGCTGGGTGCTTGCGGATCTGACGGGGAAGGGAAGGCGCATTCGTACGGTTCCGGTGCCGGCGTGGACCAAAGTTCGGCTCGACGAGTGGACAACCGCCGCCCGCATAGCAGAGGGACGGCTGATTCGCGCCATCAACAAGTCCGGGCGCCTGCATGGCGCCGGGGTGACGGAAAAAGTGATCTGGTGGATCGTCCGGGACTATGCGGGTACGACCGGTGTGCCGCAGCTCGCGCCGCACGATCTGCGAAGGACCTGCGCCAAACTGTGCCGGGCTTCGGGCGGGGAGCTCGAGCAGATCCAGCTGCTGCTCGGCCACGCTTCCATCCAGACAACCGAAAAGTATCTGGGCACGCGGCAGAACCTGGCTGACGCGGTCAATGACCGGCTGGGACTCGGGCTGTAGAACGTGCCATGAGCCGCACTCACATCACCTTCCGCTGGGAATGGGAGCTGTCGGACAGCTTCTGCGCCAATGTGCGGGATTTCTTTGCGGGCGAGAGCTCCCGGAGCGTTCTCGAAAGCACCTGCTCGGACGGCCGGGCGGACCTGGTCTGCGCCCGCTTCGGCCCGGGCGCGCCGATCGCGTTCCTCCGACGACGGGCCGATATGCTCGCACGACCCTTGCCGAGCCGAATTCTGGCGTCACTGTCCACCGATGTTGCCAGGACTCAGGATGAACTGCTGCCTGCGGCCGGCGTCACGTTGCCGACCTTGCGCCGCACCCTCGGTGAACTCACGGATGCAAAGCTGGTCGTCGCGGAACGAGACGCATATTGCCTTGCGGCTCAGGCCCGGCTGCCGGAAGTGGAAATCGACAGCTTCGAGTTCAAGCTGAGCAACTGGCGCCGCGCCCTTTACCAGGCCACTCGCTACCGCTGCTTCTCCCATCGCGTTTACGTCGTCCTGCCGCCCGAAGCCGTTCCGTCGGCGGAGTCGGCAAAAGCGGCGTTCGAAAAGCTGAACGTTGGAATGCTGCTGCACGATGAGGACGGGTATTCCGAGCAGATCGTGCAACCAAGGAAGAAAACGCCGGCTTCGCGCCAGCGCGTGTATATGGCCGTCGGTCAGGTGCTCGGTGGACAAAAGACACTGCAGGCCATGGCTGGTTGAAGGCGCTCCGGTTTACAAGTTGACGCTGTTCCGGAAGTTCGCGACGGCACTGCGCCAGTCGCGCAGATGATCCGCTCCGGTGGTGCGCTCGAACAGGACACCGGCTGCCGACAATCTCCCATACAGAGCCACCGCGTTCTGGATCCGTAGCGTCCATGCCGTCAGGTCGGCGGCCGGATCGCCCGTGAGCGTGTTGTCAAGACTCTTCAGAGTCTGCCAATGGTGCAGCTCGGATGTGCGGGGGTTCCAATCTGAAGCCTCGGGGCTGGATGCGGTGGTGATTACCTGATCTAGTGGCACACCCGACAGGGCCGCATGGAGCGCGCCCGCATCGAACACCTGTTCCAACTCGCTCAGAAAGATCGAGTTCAGCAGGGGAGCCGAAGAGTAGCGCATCCGCGGCGGCTGCCCTCCGGGCGGGCGGCGAATAAAATTCCTGCGGTTGAACTGCCGAAGTCCCTGACTCCATCCACTGGCGATAGCCCGTGCTCCGACCGCGCGCAGAGCGACGCCATAGAAGTCGGAATATCCGCTGACAACCTCCAGGCCGTTGAGCGTGGAGAGCACGTACACCGCATAGAGCAACTGCGAGAGACGCTGTTCATCGAAGCGTTGCCAGTACGAATTCTCGTCGCGACTGGCAAGCAGGTACACGCCGTGTGCGTCCCAGCCGGTCACTTGATCGAGAAAGGAGTCCAGATCCGTCCGTGAGGTGAGCGCTTGTTCGGAGAACGCAAAGCTCAGCAGCAGCGGCGGAGCATCGGCCAGCCCGGCGCAATACTCGAGTGCGGCGTCGGCCAGATTCAACGCCACCTGGGACCACCGGTCATCGAAGGAATCAAAAAGGACGGTCGGGGAGATGAGGCGCGTCAGCGGAAGTCTCAGCTGGAAATCGATGACGTCCCGAACGTACTGTTGCAGCTTGCGCAAACCGACGAAATCGGCCGCGGTGCGGCCGGCCTGATACCACGGGTACTGCGGCAGGAACCGGTCGTTGGGCGGATTGAGCGTGCTGACGTAGAACTGGGGATCGAGCAGCAGCTCGACGTTGTACTGGTCCCGATACTCCTGCAGGCAGCTCTCAAGGTTGTCCGGCTTTTCATTGCGCGCTGCGAAAATGATCCCGTCCACATCGCCGGACTCCATGGCTGTGACGAGCTTGTCTGACTTCGCGTGCCCGTGCTGCGCATAGAGTGCCATCAGCGATCCTCCAGTTGTTCGAGGGCGGCGATGAGCTGTTCTGTCTTGCGGTACCGAAGGTGAGGCGATTTCCCAAGCAGCCGGAGAATGATGCGGTCGAGTGCCGGCGTGATCGCAGCGTTGTGCGAACTGGGCGGCGGCGGGTTGTACGCGGTGATCTTGTTGAAAACGGAGCGCGAGTCCTCGCCGCGTGTCCAGAAGGGATGCACTCCCGCCGCCGCCTCATACAGGGTGACGCCAAGCGAGAACAGATCGGATCGGAAATCGAGCACCCGGCGGCTGCTGTAATCGAACTGTTCCGGGCTGAAGTACGGCAGCGTCCCGACGACGAAACCGGCGCTCAGCGAATCGCCGACCACATCAAACGCCAGCCCCGCATCGAGCAGCACGAAATCACCGGAGGTGCGCCGCATGATGTTGCCGGGCTTGATGTCGCGGTGGATCTTTCCGAGTGCCCAAAGTTCCACAATCGCCCGGGATATCTGGGTTCCGAGACGGATAATGGAAGCCGCATCCATCTGCCGGTTGCGATCGAGAGCTTCCCGCAGGCTCTCTCCCTCGATCAGCTCCTCCGTGAAATACAGCAGCTTCACGCCATCGATCTCGATGAAGCTCAGCCCAATCGGCCCAAGTTTCACCACGTACGGCGACGAGCAGTCGCGCATGATCTCCACTTCCCGTGAAGCCCGCGCCGTCACATCGGCGAATTGAGCTTCTTCGGAATCCACGTCCTGCGGGAGCAGCGCGAATTTCAAAGCGTACGGTTGTCCGGCTATGTCGACCCGAAAAACCGTCTTCTGCCCGCCTTTCCCAAGCAGTTGCGGATTCTGCATCTCCGGAAAGGCTCTGGCGATCTGCTCGGCCGTCAGGTTGGGTGCGGAAGCCATTGTGTGCAGGAACGACTCTATTCTAACGGAACTTCCATCCCGTTGAAACAATTCGGATATTGGTTGTTTTTGGTCGGCAGATTGCTCCGCTTGCGGGGACTCATTCGTCGGGCCAACGCGGGCGGCCCGAGTCTTGGGCACGTAGCCGGGCAAGCGACCCGCCGGCCCCGGCCCCGCTGGCAACAACCACCGGAATGCGCGGCGGCCCGCAGCGACCGGCTGACTGCCGCCAGCTGTTTGCAGATGCGGGTGAGTTCGCGCGCCGCACGCCTGCCGTTTGACCGCCTCCCAACCAGAAGGAGGAAAACAACCGCCACCATGAAGGGCCACTCCGCCTTGAAAAGCATTCCCAGGGAATCGAGTGCGAGTTTCATCAACTGCTCGTTCATGCAGCCTCACACTTTATAGCCGTCGTGAAAGGCGCGGTTTTGCCATGGTGCCCGGCAAAACGCCACGGCCCGCGACGACTATAGAGTAGGCGGACTCGTATTGTCGGACAGCGCTTGGCAGCACGAAATCGACTGGGCGGATACCTACAAGCGGCTGTGTGCGTTGGCCAATGCTCTGCTCGCTCGTGGCCCGGTTGAAGCGATCTCACCGGAAGATCTGGCACAGGAGGTAATCCGGAGATTTCTGGCAGTTCCGGAACGGTTTCTGAAACCGCACACACGAGACCTGACTCGTGTGCTTTGCCAAGCCCTGAAATTCGAGCACAAAGATCGATTGCGAAGACAGCAGGTCCGGCGGCACCTAATGGAAACTTTGTCCGCCCCCGCAGGTCCGGACGCGGCGACCGAGCGGACTTCAGCTTGTGACGCGGCGATCGAGTGCCGCCAGATACGCGAACAGCTGAGAGAACCGGCGCTCGAGGAACTTTTTGATGCCATGGCGGAAACCAATGGAGACCCGAACGAAAACCAGAAGCTCGCGACCTTGCTCCAGTCAACGCCTGGCGAGGTGGTCAATCGCAAGAAACGACTGCGCAGACGCGCAGAAATGATCTCCAGTGGGCGCAAACCTGCCTCCGGAGAGGGAGTGACATCATGACTGCCGGCTTGCCGGAGCGTTATGCCGTTATCGAACACGTGCGTGGGGATGGCTGGTTCGAGTCGTTCAAAGTGATTGACCGTTGCGACGGCCTCGGGAAGCTGCTTCACACCGCCACGGTCGAGTTGGGCAAAACAGCCGCACTGACGAGAAAGGCTGCGGAACTGCTCGAACGCACCCGCGATGAGCGCGTCTGCATTGTTCTTGATACGGGTTGCGGCAAGAGCCATTCCGTTCTGTGGCTGGTCAGCGAGTACGTGCCGGGCGCAATTTCACTTCGAAAGCTGCTCGACGAGGACACAGGTTTCGATCTGGAGGACGCGTTCGTAATCGCCGCGGATATCGCTGCCGGGCTGAGTTTCCTAGAAACCCACAACATCGCTTATTCGGACCTTACGACCTCCGAAGTTCTCGTCTGGCACCAGCCGGGCCGCGGAATCAGGGCGAAGATCGATCGGGTCTGGGTGCCTTATCTGTGCAGTGAGCTTGCTTCTGAGGAGACGAGCAGGGAAGCCGCAGCGTCTGAGGGCACGGCCGCAAGGGTTTTCTCCACGATTTGGGCTGAACTGTCCGTCTGTATTCGTCCCGCTGTTGCAGATGATGTTCAAGCTGATGCAATCCATCGCGCAACGGAAGCAATACAACGCGCCGACAATATCACCGGCATCGCAAACCTGTTTCTCGAAAGCAGGCGCGAGGATTCCGGCCCGCAGCTCGTTCCTCCTGCGGAAACTGACAGAGATGCCGACATAGACGCTGTTCTCGCACTGGATGAGGCAACGCTTGACCGGGAGTATCGGGCTGCAGCGGATTCCGATCTGCCCCCCGCTCACATCGTTCGCGAGATCGCCTCCCGGGCATTTGTTCAGGAAGGTGCGGCAATAACAGGCATGCTCGTGTCAGCCATGAACGCGAGCGCGGGCGAGGCGACGATGCCGCAGCAGTTGTCGCTGCTGGATATCGGGGAAGACGAGGATTCTGGTCCACGACTCCTGCTTGTTGATGCTGATGAGAGTCGGTCGAAACGCCATGCGCATCAATTACGGTCGGAAGGATTCATCGTCCGAACAGTTGCCAGCGCGTCCGAGGCAGCAGATCTCGTTGACCAGGAAATATTCGAAGCCGCCGCGGTGTGGGTCTCCGCGACTGACGCGACGCAGGATGCGGGCATCCGCGAACTCCTGCGGTACAACACACGTCTGCCGGTGCTGAGTGTTTTCCCATCTACGGAGGAAGCGGACGTGCACCGTGTGCTCGGCCGTCTCACGAGACTGGAGGTTCACCGCAGACATCGGAAACGAGCGAAGAGCGCACAGGTGGAAGATGTGCAGCTGCCGTTCTATTCTTTGCCACGCACCTCGGGTTAGCAAACGTCGATTCAGGCACGGAGGTGATGGCTGGCAGCGCTCCGATCCCGGGCGAGGTCTTGAATTGATCGACAGACGCAAACCAGCGCGATGCTGAGAACAGGTAGAGCGCCATCGCCGTCCCACTGCTTGGCCGGGATGCGATTCTGCATACCCATTGATCTGGTCATCCGCATCGCTTGTTGCGGGTATGCAGTGACGGCATTCTCACGCGTGCCGGGCAACGAACGGGTACTACGATGCAGCGGCGAGCTGGCGAACATACCCGATGGCGATTAGCGAGCGTACTCATGAGATGTTTTTGAGGGAGCGGCCGAGGCGATTCAGCTTCCAGACCACGAGGGTGTCAATTCAACAGGTTGCGGCCCGTTGCAAACGGACCGCGAGCGGGCGAGACACAGGTGAAATAGTCATGTTGTACAAAGCAGAACCTCGTTCCTCCGCCCTTGACTCTGGAGTGGGCTCCAGACTGTAGGCTGAGATAGGAGCAGAGTCGTGTATGGCGCGAGGTGTTCAAATCGGCAGGGTGGCCCAGCAGACAGGGCTCAGTGTTGACACTATCCGCTACTACGAAAAAGAGCGCCTCCTCCGCGAACCGCCCCGCAGCGAAGGTGGGTACCGGCTCTATAGTGAGCATGACATTGAGCACCTCCTCTTTATCCGCAAGGCACAGGATTTGGGCTTCTCACTCGCTGAGATTCGCGAGTTGCTGATTATCCAGGACGACCGCACGAAAGCCTGTACGCACGTGCACGAACTCATCGAGCAGCGCCTCCGCACGGTGCGGCAAAAGATTGCGGAACTGAAGCGACTGGAAACCCGCCTCAAAGAGGCCGAAGCGAAGTGCGCCGAGGCGCTGCGTGTAGATTCGGTCGACCCGCAACATGCGTGCTGCCCGGTCTTAGCAGAGATCATGCGATCAGCTCCGTAGCAAAGGAGGACTGTTATGGTGAAGGTTGAAGTGCTGTATTTCGAGGGGTGCCCCAACCACCTGCCTGCGGTCGAGCGCGTGCGCTCGGTGCTCCGCGAGGAGGGGCTCCCAGAAGAGGTTCTGGAGATTGACGTGAAGGCTACGGAGGCGGCAAAGACCCCAGGTTTTCTGGGTTCGCCGACCATCCTCGTCAATGGAAGGGACATCGATCCGGCGGTGCGCACGTTCAAGCCAGCGGGCTTCTCTTGCCGCACCTATGTCGGCGGACTACCGTCGGCTGAGATGATTCGAGCGGCGCTGCAGGAAAGTAAAACGGGGCAGTAGGGAAGATGATCAAACGTAACTTGTTCCTGGCTGGCTCTCTTGGTTCCGCCGTGCTTGCTTCGCTGTGCTGCATCGGTCCGGTTCTGGTGGGGGTGACAGGAGCCGGCACTCTCGTGGCTTCCGGCGCACTCGAGACGTGGCGGCCGTACCTTCTGGCTCTCACGGGTTTCTTATTGGCTGCCGGCCTGTTCCTTGTCCACCGTCAGTCGAAGGCAGCGTGCGCTCCTCACAGTGCCTGCAGTGCCACGCCAATGAGCAGAACAAGTGTCGCCCTTATTGCATTGCTTGTCATCGGCGTCCTCGGTGTTTCCGCCATCCCCTATTATTCCGGCGCTGTCGTTGAGGCTCGCAGCCGGAAAGACCCACAGACCAAAGCGGACGGGACAGCCATTCTCAAAACCGTGACCTTCTCAGTCTCCGGCATGACGTGCGCTTCTTGCGCCCGTGGCTTGGAAGCCTCCTTTCGGAACATGGCCGGGGTGAAGGAAGCGAAGGTAGACTACGATGCAAAGCGCGCCACGATTAGCTATGACGCGGCCAAACAAAAAGAACAGGCGCTAAGGAAACTCGTCACGGACGCTGGTTACAGCATTGAGAAGTAGAGAAAATCCTTGCGAAGCCCAGCGGCAAGCATACAGAAGCCGTGCAGCAAGCAAGAAGAGCGAATATCTTTCTACGAATACGGGCGGCGAACGGCAGCCCCGCCGTCAGAAACGAAGTTGCAGAGTCGCCATCATCCCGAGATCCTCGTGGTCGAGGATGTGGCAATGGAACACCGACAAGCCAGTATAGTCTTCAAAACGACTCCGCACCTGGATCCGGGAATTCGCGCGAACGTTGACGGTGTCCTTCCATGCGGGAACGGCAGATCCTGCTCCATCCAGCACTTGAAAGGAATTGGTGTGGATATGCATCGGGTGATCCATGCCCGTGTTGTTGATGAACTCCCAATCCGCGATCGTTCCCACCTGTTCGCTGACATCAATACGCCGTTCGTTGAATGCCTTGCCGTTGATTGTAAACGTCATATGCATCCCCTGTCCCAGGGTGATATGCCGAACTGGCAGGTCTGAGGGCGGGAGCGGCTCCACTGCGATAAGTTGATTCGGCAGATCATCAGAATGGACCGCTGTACCCTCGTAAAGGAGACCGGCGAGCGGCAAAGCGGAAGGCTGTGCCGCCGTCGTACCGCGGCCCATCATGCCCCCCATCATGCCGCCGATATCCTCGCCGCTGTGACGGTCGTAGGGTAAGCTGACGATCCGGAACGAACCTGCAGCACGCTCTCCGTACACCGCAACTTCGACGCGCTCACCGGGAGTGAGCAGCACTTCTGACAATACCTGGGGCGATGGCAGCGCTCCACCGTCCACGGCAAGCAGAAACATCGGATGTCCCTCGATGTGCAGGCGGAAATACCTCGAAGCGGATGCATTCAGAATCCGCAAGCGGATCCACCCGTTTGGCGAAATCGGAATTGTTGGGTTGACCTCACCGGAAATCGTAATGAAGTTGCCCTCACGCCCCTGCATCCGCTCCATCATCGATGGATTTGCGATTTCCCCATTCAGGTTCAGCCGAAAATCCTGTAGAACCAGAATGCGTTCCGGCATTGCGGCGATCGCCGCAATGTCGTCAAGCCCACCGCGAACCAGCAACACACCCGCGAGACCTCGGGAGACCTGGTCAGCGGCATTCGGGTGCGCGTGCGGATGGTACCAGTAAGTGCCAGCCGGATGATCGGCTGGAATCTGAAACTCATACGTCTGCGTCTCTCCGGGTGGAATACGAAGGAAGGAGTTGTCGGCGTTTCCCGACGGCGGTATATGGAGGCCGTGGTAATGCAGGTTCGTTGTCTGAGCGAGGCGGTTTTCAAGGCGCAACCGCACAGCATCGCCGGGTTTCACCACCAGACGAGGGGCTTGTGCGAGGCCGTTATATGTGTAGAGCTGGGCGGAGCGGCCTCCGATCATCACCCATTGCTGCGATGCCTCAAGTGAGACGTCCAGCAGCCCGTTGTGGGAACGGAACTCCGTTGCGCCGGCGTGTAGCCCGCGCGTCAGGGTCGTACCTGCCACGGCCATGAACGATCGCCTCGAAATCATGTCATCTCCCTCCAGCAACATAACCGGAGCCGACGTGCAACCCTCGAAGAACGTCTTTGCCCACACGGAACCGGACGGAAGCGCGCCTAATGCTCAGGTTCCACCGTTGAACTGTGTCGGCTCCATCATTGCGGGTTGTAATACGCAGCTGCACGTCGCATGCCAGAATAGGAGCCCATGTTCATCGCCGTCGCGCGGGGTGGGAGCATGAGTGGTGTTCGCAAGCGCCTCCACGCTGGTTCACAATGGCTGGCTGCACGCGTTGTCCAATTTTGCACAGTTGCTGGAGAGTATGGGACACGCCCCGGCGTTTTCATATCAAACACTCTCGGAGCGTGAGCGCGATAATTGCAGCATGAGCGGTCGCCGCTGTACAGTTCTGCTTGCCTGTGCTGCCTTTGCGCTTCAACTGCACGCCGCCGGTCCCACAATGCAGGTCTATAAGACCCCCACGTGCGGCTGCTGCAGCAAGTGGGTCGAGCACATGAGAGCGAATGGTTTTGAAGTACGAGTGACAGACGTACCGAGCACAGCGGAATACAGGCGCAAGTACGGCGTTCCTGAGAAACTTCTGTCGTGCCATACGGCGCTTGTGAATGGATACGCAGTTGAGGGGCACGTGCCCGCAGTCGACGTGCATCGCTTGCTGAAGAGCAGAACGAAAGCAAAGGGCCTTGCTGTCCCCGGTATGCCGATTGGCTCGCCCGGAATGGAGCAAGGCTCAAGACGTCAGGCGTACGCCGTCGTTCTATTCGACGAAAAAGGCAGAATTTCGGAGTTCCAGAAATACGACGCTCGATAGCTATTTTGCCGCCCTTGCTTCGTTCCCCGCACCGACCCTGATAACGGGAACAATCGACCAATCTGCCTCTGGTTTGACCTTCCGGGCGCAACCTGCTCCGGAGTGTCGTGACCGGTCCGTTTGTCGCGTGTTCTTCTACTGTGTACCTCGCCGATCTCGGGCCTCTGATTGATACGCCCCCAGCGTATTCGTCATGGACGACGATGATATGGACACGACGCAGGCCAACTCGCGTCCAATGTTGGCAAGTGCCCGCTTCTGGAGGTGTGCGCGAAGTGTCTGTGAACCGTCGAGAGTTGCTGAAAGGGGCGTCGCTAGCAGGCGCTGCGGGTGGCCTGAAATGCTTGCTGCCGGATTACGCATGGGCCCAAGGAAGCCCAGCGCAATCAGTCGCTACTGACAACAAGCCAACGGTTGACCTTGCCATCCGTAAGCACACTGTTAGGATCGCCGGTGGGAAGGGTACCGTTGTGAGCGCGAACGGAACAGTTCCCGCTCCACTTCTACGGTTTCGCGAGGGGCAGGACGTCACTATCAACGTTCGTAACGAAATGCACGACGAGAGTACGTCCATCCACTGGCACGGGTTGCTGGTGCCGTGGGACATGGACGGGGTCCCCGGAGTAAGCTTCGCCGGCATACCCGCACGGCAGACCTTTACGTACCAATTCAAGCTCCGCCAGAGCGGCACCTATTGGTATCACAGCCATACCGGAACGCAGGAGCAGATCGGACTTTACGGTCCGCTTGTCATTGACCCGATCGACCCCGAGCCGTACAAGTACGACCGTGATTACATCGTGCTTTTGTCGGACTGGACATTTGAAGATCCGGTACGTGTTATGGACCGGCTGAAGAACCAACCCACCTATTACAACTTCCAGCAGCGGACGGCAGTCGATTTCTTTCGCGATGTCAAACAGCACGGATGGCGCGCCACTCTCGCCGATCGGCTGATGTGGGGGCGGATGCGCATGGCCGCCACCGACATCCTGGACGTGACCGGCTACAGATATACGTACCTGATCAACGGAATGTCGCCCGACCAAAACTGGACGGGCGTGTTCCGCCCGGGTGAGCGTGTCCGGTTGAGATTCATCAATGCGGGCGCTATGACCATCTTCGACGTTCGCATTCCGGGTTTGAAGATGACCGTAGTCCATGCAGACGGTCAGGACGTTGAGCCCGTCGAGGTCGACGAGTTCCGGATGGGAGCGGCTGAAACCTATGACGTCATCGTCCAGCCTTCGGATGACCGTGCCTACACCATCTTCGCGGAAGCGATGGACCGGAGCGACTTCGCTGCGGCTACGCTTGCGCCTCGCATTGGCATGCAGGGCTCCCTGCCAGAGCGGCGTAAGCGACCACTGAGGACGATGAAGGACATGGGAATGGCACATGCTGAGGGACACGGAGGCGGCACTCATGGAACAGCTGCACCGGCCACCGAACACACAGGCCACAGCATGCCCAGTTCGACAACGACCGACCCACACGCGAGCCACAGGATGCCCGTCACAAACAGTGGTGACGCACATGCGGGCCATCAAATGCCTGCTGCCACGAATGCACCGGGAAATGCTGGCCAGCAGAGGCCGACGCCGACAACTGCCGACCCACACGCGCGCCACCAGACACCCAAATCAGCGAAGCCTGCGGACACGCATGGCGGACATACACCGCGGATGGGCAGTCAATCGTCGGACCAACATTCGGCTCACGCCGCTCCCGTCGCTGGTTCGCCTGTAGCAATCGACCACGCTGCCCGTCCGATCCCGTTCAGACACGGGCCCGATCACCATGGACCCGGGAACCAGATGGTTGCGGAGATGGCACAGAACAGGTTGGGTGAGCCCGGCACTGGATTGGAAGGAATGCCTTGGCGTGTACTGGTCTACACCGATTTAAAGCGGATCAGCGCCGATCCGAAGTTTGAGGCTCCGCAGGATGAGATCGAGCTGCACCTGACGGGCAATATGGAGCGAAATATCTGGTCGATCAACGGGAAGAAATATTCGGAGGATCCCGAACCGATCCCGATTCGATTTGGTCAGACAACACGGTTCACGATGGTGAACGACACCATGATGGATCATCCGATGCACATTCATGGCATGTTTCTCATCATTGAAAATGGCGCAGGCAATCGGCGACCGCACAAACACACAGTTTTGGTGAAAGCCGGAGAAAGGATGTCGTTCGACGTCACTCCCGATGAGGGTGGTCCCTTCGCGTTTCACTGCCATCTTCTGCTCCACATGGAGTTTGGGATGTTTCGGGTCGTGAGGGTCAGCGGCGCGCCGGGCGAGGCACGGTCGTGATCACAAGCGCGGTACGTTTGGCGATTCTGATTGTGGTCATGATCGGTCCGGCTCGGGGACAGAAGAAAGCGCCCGGCCACTTTGGCCATCCTGTGATGGACAACAAGATCTACTCAATGTTCCTCGCGGATCAGCTCGAGCACGGATTCGATCACCCGTCCGATTCGATTCGCTTCAACGGACAGTCGTGGATCGGGGGCGACTACAACCGGATCTGGATCAACACGGAAGGAACCAGACGGTATAACGGCGATCTCGAAGACACTGACGTGCAGGTGCTGTACGGCCGGCTGGTAGCCCCGTTCTGGGACGTGCAGGGCGGAGTTCGCTACTTTCGGCCGAAGCCACACGCGCCTTCGCGCGCGTCTGCGGTGTTCGGAGTACAAGGCCTTGCGCCACAGTGGTTTGAAGTGCAAGCTGCCACTTTTATCAGCCACAAGGGTGAAGTGGCAGCGCGGGTCGAGGTTGATTACGACTTGCTGATCACACAGCGCCTCATTGCTCAGCCACGGATCGAAACGAACCTGTCGTTCCAGAACATCCCTGAGCTCGGCATCGGCCGCGGCATCAACGATGCCGAGCTCGGTATCCGGGTCCGGTACGAGCTCCGGCGGGAGTTTGCGCCGTACATCGGTTTGGCGTGGACGAGCGCCTTCGGAAGGACGGCCGCTTACGCCCGGGCGGAGAATGAGCCAATCCGCAATTTGGGTCTCGTTATCGGTGTGCGGATCTGGCGTTAGCTATACATGGGGGGTGTATCGTGCCCCCGGTAACCGGACGCCGAATGGCTGGTCTAACTCGCTGAAGAAGAGCTGGGCGTTGCCACGCTCTACTACCCGCAGCTCACAACGTATATAGGGGAGGCCCCATGAAACACAGTGTTCCACGGCTGCTGTTGGCAGCGTGTTTGGCCGTCAGCCTGGGCGCAGCTGACGAGAAGCAATCTGGAAAGGACTTTGAGCAGCATTTCCTGACCAAAACCTCGCACCATCATCAGCAGGCCATCGAGATGGCCCAGGTCTGTGAGCAGAAGGCCGCGAAGGCCGACGTTAAGGCATTCTGCAACAAGGTGCTGTCATCGCAACAGCAGGAAAAACAGCAGATGGACAGCTGGCGGCAAAGTTGGTATCAGGGGCAGGGATCCGTGCCGCCCGCCGAAATGCAGCAGATGGAGGCGAAGCATAAGAAACACATGAGCGAACTCAACGCCGCCAGCGGTGAGAAGTTCGATCATGCATTTCTGATGTCGATGACCGAGCACCACCGGGATGGCCTGCCGGAAATGAAAGCGTGCCGGGGCGGAGCCGATCACGCAGAACTCAAGCAACTGTGCTCCAAGATGTCAAAGGAGCAGCAAGCTGACATCAGGCAGATGCAGCAGATGATGAAGGGTGCCCACGCCGGAGGCGCCGAGCACAAGCACTAGAAGATCGGTCCAGAGGCGGAAGAGAGCAGCTCTGGACCGTTTAGCCCGCCACCTTTTCCGCCGTCATCGTCCACAGTCAGGAGAGTAGAAGCTCCCCGTTACATCTCCAGTTCAGAGTAACGACATACACCTCCGGTGTATCCAGCGTATGAATCTATTCACGCGCATGGTGCATCCACTGCGCGTTCCGTTTAGGAGGTATATACAAACGTGAACTGTCTATCAGCAATAGCTGGAGCGTGCCTTCTGCTGGTCACGCCAGCTCTCGCCGATGCGCCGGCGCCGAGTCCCGCCACCGCTCACTTCGAAGTAAAATTCATGACCGACATGATCGACCACCACGCGATGGCAATCATGATGGCTGAATCCTGCGTGGAGAAGGCGGTGCACGCGGAATTACGCTCGCTGTGTCAGAGCATCATCGCGTCGCAATCGGAGGAAATCGAGCAGATGCAGGGCTGGCTGCAGAGCTGGTACGGCATAGGCTACGAACCCGAGATGGACAAAATGAACGGCCAGATGAGGAAGTTGATGTCCATGTCGGGTGCAATGTTTGAGATCGAGTTCATGCAGATGATGATCCGCCATCATGCCAAGGCCGTCAATGAGGGAGAGAAGTGCCTACAAAAGGCTTATCACCCTGAACTGCGGCAGCTCTGCCAGAACATCATCGTCACTCAAACCGCAGAAATCCGGCAGATGCAGGCCTGGCTGTGCCAGTGGTATCAGATCTGCATTTGGGGACCAAAGGCATGATTCTATGGAAGTCCCTTGAGCATCTTTGCGATCTCGTCAGCAATGCGCTCGCATTCGGCTTCGGACAATTTACCAGCGACCGCCATTCTGGATGAAGCCGCGAGGTGGTCACGGAGCATGTCTCCCTGCACCCGCCGAATAGAAGAGACAACAGCACCCGCTTGGTTGACGATATCAAGGCATTTCCGCCCCTCGTGGATCATTTGCTGCAGCCCTCTGATCTGGCCTTCAATTCGCCGGAGGCGGGGGATCTGTCTGGTATGATCCACGGGATCGTGACCTGCCGCTGGCTTCGCTGGGCGACGCGCCATTCTTTGTGTGCCTCCAGAAACGGGACCTACCCCAAAGATACAAAACGGTCTGGGTCTGTTTCGGTCGTCTCCTCGTCAGTGCTGGAAAGGAGTTCCTATGAGTGTAGATCCCGTGTGCGGCATGGAAGTGGATGAAGTGAACGCCGCTGGTAAGAGTACGTACCGAGATGAAGTGTTTTACTTCTGTTCGCTGCAATGCAAGCAGAAGTTCGACGACAAACCAGAAGCGTTTACAGGAGATTAGGAGAGACCCCACCATGGCCCATGCAGCACATATGACCGCCGATATGCGGGAGTGCATCCAGAACTGCCTCGACTGCTACAGCATCTGCCTTGAAACTGCCCAGCACTGCCTCACAAGGGGAGGAAAACACGCCGAAGCGCGCCACATCGGCTTGTTGAAGACCTGCGCTAAAATCTGCGAGACGAGCGCGGCTTTCATGTTGTCGGGCTCCGAGTTTCACAGTCGTGTGTGCGGTGTCTGTGCGGAGGTGTGTCGCGCGTGTGAGCAGAGCTGCTCAGGCATGGCAGGAGACGACGAGACCATGCGCCGATGCGCAGAAACGTGCAGAGGATGCGCCGAATCGTGTCAGAGAATGGCGTCCCATTCGTGAACTGGCCCGGCAATGACAATACTTGCTGTGGCCGAGCACATTGAACGATGCCTAATCGAGCTCGCCGACGATGTACTCGTCGAAAAGAGCCATACACGCGTGATATGTACCGCGATTCGTCGGCAAGCAGGAGTTCGTAGTCACCATTGAAGAGCGCGCCAAAGACACGCAAGACCCAGCCATAACGTAGTCGTGCTCTTCACCGCTGAGTCCTTCCCCGCGAGCGGGGACTCCAGCGTGAAATCAAACGGCTGTACCACAAGCGAGTCGCAGACGTTGTAGGGCTATCATTCACCGGCAGGTGCCAGCAGTGCTCTCGTGAGGTTATTTACAGCGACTTCTTCCGTCCGGCGACTCGCCTCGCTGCGCGGCAGCGACGCGAGCTCGAGGTGTATAAGTTCATGCACGATCGTGAACTCCATATCCTTCAACATCTCGGGCATGGCCATCGTGTAGTCCGAACAATCCAGCACGGCCATCGACGCCGTTCGTTTAGACTTGTCCCACCTGATCCCGCCCAGTGTCCCTGGTTTGAGACCAGTGCGTCGTGTCATAGAGATCGTGACTTTCCAGTCCTGCAGGTTCAGGCGCCTTTGCCAGAATTGCAGCCGATCGTTCAGAAACACTTCTGCATGGGTCCGGACAGACCCCGGCTCTGACTGACGCAGTGCGTCAGCTTCGGGCATGGCGGGAACCGGTGCAGTAACCACGATCCGCGCTGGTTCGCAATCGGAACAGACTTCTGCCCGCCCCGATATCGTCGCAAGCAAAACAAACAATGTGGCGGTGTACCGCGTTCTACGCATCTTCACCCTCGGCTCATGGATCAGGGGAGCAACGCGGTCCCGCAGCCTGAAGTCTAGCGGCTAAGCAGTCCCGACGCCAATCGAAAGGTTCTATGTCCTTGATAAGCAAGAGCACTGTACCCGTAGCCGGACGAAAGCAGAGGTGCTGTCGCGCCGACCTTGTCCAAAATTCTCCAACCGGTGGCTCAATTCGCTCTAGGTACGGTGCCCCAACCCAGAAAGCCGTCAAGGACGGTGCGTTATGTATAACAAATAAAACAGATTTTCTAGAATGGTCAAAGTCTTGCACTCTTTCTGTTGACCGGCAAAGGCCCGTTATGGAAAGAGGATCAGAGATGAAACGCTTAGCGAAAGTCTCATTTGCTGCTGTGCTGTTGGCTGGAGTGGCGCTCGCGGAGCCGAGCACGACATGGTCTGAACAGTGGTTCAAGGCCAAATTCGGACACCCCTCGCCGGCAGAACAGGCTCGCGTGAAAGCTGAGACGGAGAACACTGCATATCGTGAGGAGACAACCAGAGACCATCAAATAGCACCGTCTTCCTGGGCCGACCAGTGGTTCCGCGCGAAATACGGCCGGTACTCTCCTGCGGAGGAGGCTCGCCGCAACGCCGAAGCGGCAAACGCAGCTTACCGGGATGAGGAACGCGCCAGTTCGCCTGACCACAATGTCTGGACCCGCGAGTTCATGAGAGCGAAGTTCGGTCGCAATCTGGCCACCCGATAACAGTCCTGCATCGCTCGGGAGGAGGTGCAGTTTGCGGCGCGCCTCCTTATCCGTTATTCCATCTAGTAGTCCTGGCCGCCACTCCGTCCGATCCGAATTCCGTCACGTTATGTGTGTAGTGCACTGCCGCGTGGCGTCCACACAGTAGTCACGTTCACGGCGTGACGCCTGACTGGGGGTCCGTCCGAGGAACGTCCGGGACGCCCTTCACTCACCGAACTGCAGAATTTGCTTGACTCTGTACACAGGTACAGGGTTTAGGATGTTCACATGGAGTGTTCAGTGCAGGGTCTGAACCGAGCGCAGGTTGCCGCCGCCGCAGAAGTAAACATCGAAACACTGCGGTATTACGAGCGCCGAGGGCTGATTCCGCCACCCAGGCGGTCACAAGCGAATTACCGCAAGTACCCTGCCGACACGGTGCCACGCCTGAGGTTTGTCAAGCACGCACAGGATCTCGGCTTTACCCTCGATGAAATCAGCGATCTGTTATCTCTTCGAGCGACACGTGGAGCCCGGGCCGCTGAGGTTCGATCAAAAGCCGCCGCAAAGATAAGGGACATACAAGCTCGAATCGAAGCCCTTGAGCGAATGCAGAACGCACTGACGCATCTGGTCGAGGAATGTTCGGGCGAAGGGCCAGCCTCGGGGTGCACGATTCTGCACGCCATCGAGCAGGGCTTTGCAAAAGATCGCCGCCATAAGGCGCATACCCACGACGAGAGGACAGTATGAAACACCATCACGGCGTCGTAGATCCCCCAGCGGAAGGGCTGGACAACGAACACATGGACCCGGTGTGCGGTATGACTGTGCAGGCCGACCGGGCGGCAGGAACGTACGACCACAACGGACAGCGATACTACTTCTGCAGCACTTCGTGTGTTGAGAAGTTCAAGCGCTCACCAGAGACGTACGCCCCGAAACCCGAACCGAAACTACAACGAGACCCTGTCTGCGGAATGGATGTTGATCCTGAGAAGGCGGCCGGGGTCGAGAATTTTCAGGGCAGGACGTATTCCTTCTGCAGCACTTCGTGTCAACAGAAGTTCCGGGCAGAACCCGCAAAGTACCTTCGGGAACCCGGTGCTCCGCCCGCGGCACCGGCTGGAAGTGCCAACGTTGAGTACACCTGCCCAATGGACCCTGAGGTCCGGCAATTGGGACCGGGTAACTGCCCGAAATGCGGCATGGCACTGGAGCCGGCCGTCCCGACAGCTCCTGTAAGCCGAGTCGAGTACACGTGCCCGATGCACCCGGAGATCATCCGGCCCGAGCCGGGCAGTTGCCCGATTTGCGGGATGGCGCTCGAGCCTCGCGAAGTCACAGGCGACGAAGTCAACCCGGAACTGGTGGACATGACCCGCCGGTTCTGGGTGAGTGTGGCCCTGACGCTTCCAATACTCGCCTTCATGGTGAGTGAAATGATTCCTTCGCATCCCCTGAATCGTTGGCTCGGTTCGACGGTGTCTCTATGGACTCAGTTTGCTCTCGCGTCGCCAGTGGTCCTGTGGGGCGGCTGGCCGTTCTTCCACCGGGGCTGGTTGTCCATCAAAAACCGCAGTCTGAACATGTTCACGCTGATCGCGTTGGGAACCGGTGCGGCATACGGCTATTCCGTGTTTGCTCTGTTGTTCCCTGACTCCATTCCTGATTCGTTCCGCAACATGGCAGGTGAGTTGGCCGTGTATTTCGAACCCGCGGCCGTGATCGTCGCGCTGGTGCTGCTCGGGCAAGTTCTGGAACTGCGGGCACGCAGTCAGACGTCGAGTGCCATCAAAGCACTGCTCGGGCTGGCGCCGAAAACCGCCCGAGTCATCCGTGACGACGGTCAGGAACAGGATATTGCGCTCGACATCGTTCAAATCGGTGACCGCATCCGGGTCCGGCCCGGAGAAAAGGTCCCCGTTGACGGAATCGTGGAAGAAGGCAATAGCTCTGTCGATGAGTCGATGATCACCGGGGAGCCGATTCCAGTCGAAAAAGCGGCGGGCAGCCGCGTAACGGGCGGCACGGTAAACGGCACCGGAGCACTGGTCATGCGCGCCGAGCGTGTTGGTGCTGACACCATGCTTTCACAGATCGTCCGAATGGTCAGCGAAGCCCAACGTAGCCGCGCACCCATCCAGAAGCTCGCCGATCAGGTATCCGGCTGGTTCGTGCCAATCGTGATTCTGGTCGCAGCCGCCAGCTTTGCCATTTGGGCTCTTTGGGGGCCGGAACCTCGACTGGCTCACGCGCTGGTCAACGCTGTCGCCGTGCTGATTATCGCGTGTCCTTGTGCGCTGGGACTGGCCACTCCGATGTCGATCATGGTCGGGACTGGCAGGGGCGCAACGGGCGGTGTTCTCATCCGGAATGCCGAGGCACTGGAAACCCTGGAAAAGATTGACACGCTGGTGGTGGACAAAACAGGCACACTGACCGAGGGCAAGCCCAAGCTGGTGACAGTGCTTTCCTCAGGCCAATTCAACGAGGCGACTCTGCTGGAGATGGCAGCCGCCCTCGAGAAGGCGAGTGAGCACCCGCTTGCTCGAGCTATCGTCTCAGGCGCCGTCGAGAAAGGCCGTTCGGTTCCGCCAGCCACTGACTTCCAGTCCGTCACAGGAAAAGGGATCACGGGAAACGTCAATGGGAAGACTGTAGCCGTCGGCAACGCGCGGTTGCTGCAGGATGCAGGCGTATCGACCGAGGAACTCGCAGCCAAAGCGGAGGAGCTCCGCGCAACGGGTCAGACCGTAATGTTCGTGGCGATCGACGGTCGGCTCGCAGGCCTGCTTGGGGTGACCGACCCAATAAAGCCCTCCACTCCCGAGGCGATTCAACTGTTGCACGCTGCGGGCATTCGGATTCGGATGCTCACCGGCGATAACCGAAAAACTGCCGACGCAGTCGCAAAGCAGCTCGGTATCGACGATGTTGAAGCCGAGGTTCTCCCGGAACAAAAGACCGACACGGTAAAGCGACTGCAGGCCGAGGGGCGAAAGGTCGGGATGGCTGGAGACGGGGTAAACGATGCGCCTGCGCTTGCTCAGGCCGATGTCGGAATCGCGATGGGTACCGGCACCGATGTGGCGATGGAGAGTGCTTCCGTCACGTTGATCAAGGGAGATCTGCGTGGGATTGTTCGAGCTCGCCGTTTGAGCGCAGCAACGATGAAGAACATCCGACAGAACCTCTTCTTTGCTTTCATTTACAACGTCCTGGGCGTGCCAGTCGCGGCCGGGATATTGTATCCGTTTTTTGGGTTGCTACTGAGCCCAATGATCGCGAGCGCCGCGATGACTTTCAGTTCGGTATCCGTGATTGCGAATGCACTCCGGCTGCGAAGGATTGAACTGTAAACAAGGAGACCACGATGACAACAACAACACTGGCGACACATACCGACCCAGTGTGCGGAATGCAGGTTCAAGAGGATCGTACGGCTGCCACTTCCGTTCACAAGGGCAACACGTACTTCTTCTGTTCACGGAGCTGCAAGACGAAGTTTGACAGTGCCCCCGCTCAGTTTTTGTCACCTGCGTCCGAGAAGTCGGGATGCTGTTGCTGCGGCTGATTCGAACACAACCGGCGGGCTCAACCGAAGCAGTCCGCCGGTTCACCCTGTAAAGAAGTATGATGTTCGCTGGAGCGCTGTTATGAGACTTCGAACTGTCGCTTTAGTGTTCGCGGTTCTCGTTGTCGTATCCGGGTTGAGCTATGCAGGATGGAGAATCATCGCCAGCCGGCATGCTCACATCTGTGCTGCATGCCAGCGGCCGGTGCACCGCGCGTCGCAAACCATTGCGATCGCAGACGGGAAAACCTCCACGTTCTGTTGCCCGGCTTGTGCCTTGTCTCAACGGACGCAAACTGGACGCCGGATCGAGCTTGTAAGCGTGACGAACTTCGAAGACGGAACCACCGTTAATCCGGCAGGCACATACCTTGTGCGAGGGAGTGAGATGTCGTCCTGTTCTCACCACACGACCCAGCTCGCACCTGATAAGCAGCCGGTGCAGGCACATTTTGACCGCTGTTCTCCTAGTCTCCTGGCATTCTCGACGAAGGCTGCTGCGGTTCGGTTCGCGCGGCAGCATGGTGGTGAAGTTGTCCCGTACACCGTTGTAGCTGCTCAGCTTCGTTAGCCGCGAGGCGTGTACTCTGGTTAAATGCTGCTGTATGTCGCACTTGCGACGGTCATCGCCGCGCCGACTCCGGAAATCCAGTACAAACAGCCCCAGGTAGCCGCCAATGGACAGCGCGCAGTCGTGACGTTCGGCGCAGGTAATGCGATCTACGTGACGGCCTCGGCAGACGGCGGTCGCACCTTCGCGAAACCGGTCAAAGTGGCTGAGCCGGGTGTGATTTCGTTAGGTAGGCACCGAGGGCCGCGCGTCGCTCTTGCGGCTGATGCAATAGTCGTGACGGCCATCGCTGGTGCGACCGGGCGGGGAGTGGACGGAGATGTACTCGCGTTTCGCTCGGCAGATGGTGGCAGGACATGGTCCACTGGCATTCGCGTCAATGATGCACCAGGTTCGGCGCGAGAGGGACTGCACACAATGGCAGCTAATGGCCGGCACGTGTTTGCAGCGTGGCTTGACCTCCGATCCAAAGGAACCAGGCTTTACGGTTCCGTGTCGCGCGACGGCGGCCTTACGTGGTTGAAGAATGCCCTCATCTACGAGTCTCCAGATGGAAGCGTGTGTGAATGCTGTCATCCATCAGCCGCAATCGACAGCAGGGGACAAATGTATGTCATGTTCCGCAACTCCCTTGCGGGATCTCGGGACCTGTATGTTGCGAAATCTTCCGACGGTGGACAGTCGTTTGCGCCTGCCGTAAAGATGGGCTCGGGAACGTGGCAGCTGAACGCTTGTCCAATGGACGGTGGAGGACTCGCCGTAGATGATGGCGGTAAGGTTGTGACCGCGTGGCGGCGCGGCAAGGAGATTCTCACCGCAGCCGACAACCGCAGCGAAGATAAACTCGGACTGGGCAAAGACCCGGCAATAGCGCTCAGTGCGAAAGGCGTATACACGGCGTGGTCTGGCGAAGGTGGACTGCAGTACAAGAGTCCGGGCCAGAACGCCACTGCAGTTCTGGACCCGGACGGGGCGTTTGTGCAACTCGCGCCAGCCGCCGGCGGCAGGGTCGTAGCGGTCTGGGAACGGAAGGGTGCGATCGTTAGCGACGTGTTGGAATAGTCCGAACGGCTACTTCGCCGGTTGGACGGAGTCGATTGCGATCCCCTTGAGGCCGCCCTTCTCCATCACCTTCCCTGTGACGGTCACGTTCTGTTCGATGAACGGCAGCAGCTTGGTGTTTGGATTCTTGTGATCCATCGACACGGGAAGGTACAGCAACTTCGCGGTCGCATCGTAGATTGCCAGCGGATTGCCTGATCTGGCGCATACTTCCGCACACTTCGCGTGTTTCGCGCCCGTACTCTCGTGTCCCACGAAACACGCGATGTCAACCACCGTACCCGTGATGCGCGTTGTGGCCGCCGTCTTGCCATGCTCGTGCGAGTGCCCTTGTCCGTACAGCAACCCAAGCGATGTCACGCCCAGCGCAATCGCCAATAATGTTTTCATGATCGGATTTCCTTCACTTCGCTGCCGCTTCGATGCGGTCGGCTTTCAAGATGTTTGTTTTCTCGAATAGCGTGCCCGTTACGGTCACCTTCTGTGCCGCGAACTTTTCCGGCGTTTGCTGGTCGCTCAATACGTATAACTTGTCGCCCACCTGGAGTGCGTACTTCCATTTCTTGGGATCCGTCTTCACGCATTCGCGTACGCACTTGGCTTCGGGCGAGATCCCCATCGTGTGCTTCGTTCCGCACATCGTTTCGGTTATCACTCCAGTGAACGTCTTCGTACCGGAGGACGCCATCAACGTCCCGGCGGCAGCGATTGTAAGGAACCACTTCTTCATTGCTGTTTCTCCTGAATAGAACTGATGAAATCGAGTTGCTTTGATCGGTTGAGACGACGCCAGAGCTCGTTGTATTGCCTCTCGCCGATCGCTTGCTTGAGCTGAAACGCGAAGGCTCGACGGTCTCCATAGTTGCCGCTCGCCCGTTCGAACGTCGTTACGGTCAAGTCGAAGGGTCCGGACGAACTCACATTGTCGATATCGGCGAGCCGCCAGGTACGTGACTTTTCGGTTTCTTTGGACTCGAACACGATGTGATCGGGCGCGATTATCAAAATGCCCTCTGGCCCACCGAATCGCTCGCGAAGCTTCGCAGGTATGCGCGACACCACTTCTGCGGGCACATCCGCGATTGCGCCGACCAGTCGCTGATCCAACTTTGCCTTTAGGGCGGCATACAGCGGTGTGAATGTGCTCTGTGGTGCTGCTTCAAGCTCGTACTCGCGGTCAGCGCCAAGCTTCCACCATGTATCCGCGTAGCTCAGCACCCGGACTGAGTTCGTGCTGATCCACAGTTGCTGGATGTCTTGCCACGCGAGGGTCCATCGATGCTTAGCCTTCTCGCCCGTCTCGCTGAAGCTCAGCCCGGCATCCGTTGCAGCAAGCGTGCCAGTACCATGTCCGCGCAGATGATCGTGCCGAACATCGACTCGCACCTCCTCCGAGCGGGCGGCGAGCGTGATGATTAAGCCGATGGTGATTGCTGCTTCTTTAGCTCGAAATGCCATTTCCACACCTCATAAATCGCTGGGTAGACGACGAGTTCCATGATGAAGGACGTGAACACGCCTCCGATAACCGGAGCGCCAATGCGCTTCATCACGTCTGCGCCTGCGCCTGTAGCCCACATGATCGGCACGAGCCCTATGAAGGTCGTCGCGACTGTCATGAACTTTGGACGGATACGCTTCACGGCGCCATGCATGATTGCTTCACGCAGTTCCTTCAGGTTCCGCAGCCGCCCTGCTTTCTTCGCATCCTCATAGGCCAGATCCAGATAAAGCAGCATGAAGACACCCGTCTCCGCATCGACACCAAGCAATGCAATCAGTCCGACCCACACACCGATGCTCATGTTGTAGTCGAGCAGATACAGGAACCAGATCGCACCAACAGCCGAGAAAGGAACCGCAAGAAGCACGATGAACGTCTTTGTCACCGACTTCGTGTTCATGTAAAGCAGCATCAAAATGAGGAACAGCGTGATGGGGATAACGAGCGTAAGCTTTTCGCGTACGCGTTCCATCGCCTCATACTGTCCACTCCAGGAGATCGAATAACCAGCAGGCAGTTGAACCTGTTGCCTGACGACTTGCTTCGCCTCTTCCACGTAGCTGCCCACGTCGCGTCCGGAAACGTCCACATAAATGTAGCCGGCAAGCAGTGCATCTTCGTCGCGGATCATTGCCGGTCCCCGAACGAACTCGAGGTCGGCGAGCTGGGACACCGGGATGTGCTGCCCGGCAGCCGTCGGAACGAGAACTCGGCTTAGAGCGTCCACGCTGTTCCGAAAGTCCCGCATGTACCGCACGTTTACCGGGTATCGCTCGCGGCCTTCGACAGTGGTTGTAATGTTGTCGCCCCCGACGGCGTTCATGACAACCATCTGCACGTCGTCCATGCTGAGGCCATACCGTGCCAGCTCTTCGCGCTTCCACTTGAAATCGAGGAAATATCCACCGCCAGTCCGCTCTGCGAACACACTGCGGGTTCCAGGAACGGGGGGCAGAATCCGCTCAATCTGACGCCCGATCTCCTCAATCTTTGCCACGTCCGCTCCGAACACCTTAATGCCCACGGGCGTTCGGATGCCGGTTGTCAGCATGTCGATACGAGCCTTGATGGGCATCGTCCATGCATTCGACACACCGGGGAGCCGCAGCGCCTGATTCATCTGCTCGACCAGCTCTTCCTGGGAGATGTGGTCCGGTGTCACGCGACGAAGCACCGGGCTAAGGAACTGCGGTGCCCAACTCGTCCACCATGTGTCCTTCTTGCGCCACTGCTCATGTGGTTTGAGCGCGATGACGGTCTCGAACATCGACAGAGGAGCCGGGTCCGTCGATGTCTCGGCACGCCCGGCCTTCCCAAGGACAGAGTGCACTTCAGGAAAGCCCTTGATGATCCGATCTTGCACCTGCATCAGTTGAGTTGCTTCAGTGATCGAGATGCCGGGCAGCGTGGACGGCATGAATAAGAGCGACCCCTCATTCAGCGGCGGCATGAACTCGGACCCCAGGCGATTGAAGACGGGAATCGTGAGAAGAACGATTGCGACAGCACCGACGATGACTCCCCATTTCCAGCGAAGCGCCCAGGCGCACACCGGCTCGTAAACTCTGATAAGGACACGGCTGATCGGATGGGTTTCCTCAGAGTGGATCTTGCCAACCAGTACCGCATTGGCAACCCGGGCAAGCCACAACGGCCTGAAGCTGAACGTCTTAACATGAGTGAACATCAGCCGGATTGCCGGGTCCAGTGTGATAGTTAGAAATGCTGCCGCGACCATCGACAGGTTCTTCGTATACGCGAGGGGCTTGAACAGCCGGCCTTCCTGCGCCTCGAGGGTGAGGATGGGAAGGAACGATACAGCGATCACGAGCAAGCTGTAGAAGCTTGGGCCGCCGACCTCCTTCACAGCATCGATGACGACGCGATGGTAGTCGCCAACCCGTCCGTTCTTTTCCCACTCTTCAAGCTTTTTGTGAGTTTGCTCGACCACCACGATGGCAGCGTCAACCAGCTCTCCTACGGCGATTGCGATACCACCCAAAGACATGATGTTCGCTGTCAGCCCCATCGCCTTCATCGGAATAAAGGCGATGATGGTGGCAATCGGCAATGTGATCAGAGGAATTAATGCACTCGGCAGGTGCCACAAAAAGATGAGGATAATCAAACCGACGACGATCAGCTCTTCCGTGAGGGTGTCTTTCAATGTCTCAATCGACTGCTCGATAAGGTCCGAACGGTCGTAAGCGGCAACCAGCTTTACGCCGGCGGGAAGACCCGGCTCAATCTCGTGCAGCTTCTCCTTGACACGCTCGATGACTTGCAAGGCATTCTCGCCCTGACGCATCACGATAATTCCTGAAACAACCTCTCCCTCGCCATTCCAGTCGGCGACGCCGCGACGAATATCCGGCCCGAGCGTTACATCCGCAACCTCGTTGATGCGCACGGGAACGCCGTTCGGGCTTTTCCCGACTACGATCTGGCCAAGGTCTTCTACGGACTTTACGTACCCGCGGCCCCGAATCATGTATTCGGCCCCACTGAACTCAATAAGTCGGCCGCCAACTTCGTTGTTCCCCTGCCGAACCGACTCAATAACCTTTGTGATCGGAATGTTGTACGCCTGCAGGCGCACTGGATCGACCTGAACCTGGTACTGCCGAACAAAGCCACCAATCGGAGCAACCTCGGCAACGCCCTCGACGCCTTGCAAGTGATAGCGTAAATACCAGTCCTGAACCGAGCGGAGATCCGCAAGGCTGCGCTTACCCGTCGTGTCGATCAGAGCGTATTGGTAGATCCACCCGATCCCTGTCGCATCAGGTCCGATCTCTGTTCGAACTCCTTGCGGCAGGCGCTGCTGAACTGAAGACAGATACTCGAGGGTCCGTGAGCGGGCCCAGTAGATGTCGGTCCCTTCCTCGAAGATGATGTAAACGTATGAATACCCAAAGTCTGAGAATCCTCGTACCGTTTTCACCTTGGGCGCGGCAAGCATCGACGTAACGATCGGATACGTGACCTGATCTTCGACGATGTCCGGGCTCCGATCCCATCGCGAGTACACGATTACCTGCGTGTCGCTAAGGTCCGGAATGGCATCCAGCGGCACGTTGTACATCGACCAGATGCCCACGGCCGTGAGCACGCCGATCAACAAGAGGACAATGAACTTGTTCGCCGCCGAGAACTCGATGATCCGGTCAATCATGTTTGTGACTCCCGGCAGGATCGGGCGAAGGGCGAGGCGGAGCTTGCGGCGATCCTGATACGGGGGCGGCGGGCGGCGCCTTTGGTTCGGCAGACCCCGCCGGCGCAGATCCATGCTGGTGCGGTCCCATGCCACCGGCAGCCGACTGAAGCTGGCTCTCCGAATCTATGAGGAAGGTTCCGGAGGTAACGATGCGTTCCCCTACACGGAGTCCTTCCAGAACCTCGATGCGGTCGCCGAACTGCTTGCCGATTTTGACGTGCCGCGGCTCGAGATACCCGTTCCCCCGATCTACGAACACGGTCTGACGCAGGCCCGAGTTCAAAACCGCATTCACCGGCACAACGGTTCGCGGAGATGCTCCGGAGAACAGATCAACATTGACGAACATGTCGGGTTTCAGCAGCAGGTTCGGGTTCGCCATGTCTAACCGCACCTGCAGCGTTCTCGTTTCCGCATTCAACTGCGGCTGAATGTATGACACTTTCGCGGGAAATCGCTGGCCAGGGTAGGCAGTGACGTTCACCATGGCCTGCTGCCCTAAGCGAATTGCACCGGCCTCATGCTCGTAGACATCAGCCATCACCCACACGCGGCTGAGATCGACAATGGTGTACAGCTCCGTTTCTGGCGTGATTCGTTGGTTCGGAAAGGCATTGCGGGCCGTTATGTAGCCGGACATCGGTGAATGCAGAGTGACGTTGGTGAGTGGTTTGCCGGTCTCCTCGACCTGTTTGATCTGACTTTCACTCAGATCCCACAACTGAAGGCGTCTTCGGGCCGCATCCACCAGCCCATTGCTGTCCTGCCGCAGCGAGGCAATCGTGCTGTTGCGTAGGATGTCGCTGCTCTTGATGGCTAGCAGGTATTCCTGCTGTGTTGCGAGCATCTCCGGGCTGTAAAGCGTGAGAAGAGGCTGCCCCTTCTGTACCAGCTTCCCTGTGAAGTCGACGAAAACCTTCTCGATCCAGCCTTCGATTTTCGTTTGAACACGCGCTATGCGCGTTTCATCGGCAACGACGCGGCCATTGGCCCGGATAGACCGCCCTGCTGTGTCCGAGTCGACAATCCCGTACTTCACGCCAACGAGCTGCTGCTTCTCGGGGCTGACCCGGATAGTTCCGGCGGGCATCGCCGTCGGGTCATCCGCATAAACGGGCACTAGATCATTGCCCGTTTCCGGGTTCAGACCGGGTGTGTCCGATTTGTAGTTTGGATCTTTCGGGTCACTGTAATACAGCACCTTCCGGTTCTCTGGCATTGCCGCCGCTGTAGCTGGGTGCGAGGGGTCCTCATCGGGCACAAGCTTCATGCCGCAGATGCCACAATCACCCGGCTTGTCTGAGCGGAAGTTCGGATGCATCGGACAGTGATAACCCTTTGGCTTTTTCGCTTCCCCGGAAACAGCAGCGCCGTCGGTGTGGCTATGCCAGCGTTCGTAGAGTGAGCCACCGGCAAACGCAGAGGCAATCACAACGATTGCAAGAACGATGCGTATCGGCTTTTTCTTCATGCCAAAAGCCTCTTCCCCGTCATCTCCTCAAGGCGGCTCATGGCCAGAAAGAGATTCTGCAGTTGCTCGATGTAGTTCATTTCGTACTCAACGATGCTGATGTAGTTTGTGAGGACCGTCAGAAAATCCACCTTGCCGGCCTCATAGGAGGAGAGCGACGATTCAAGCGTGACGCTTGCCTGTGGAATGACAGTCTGACGGTACAGGTTAACGAGCCGGGTTGCGGCGTCCACCATGGTCAGATCGTTGCGAATCTGGTACGCCAGTGATTGTTGGGTGACCTGAAGCGTTGCGCGGCTTTGTTGCAGACCTGTAGCCTGTTCGGTCACACCCGCGCGCTGCTTGCGGAACCAGTACAGCGGAACTTTGACGTCGGCGCGAAACATGTACATGGGCGGCATGCTGCCCATGCTGTAGTAGCCGCCGTTGAGTGTGACATCCGGGTAATACTCTTTTCGTGCCTGATTGACGGCGAGCTCTGACCTTTGGATCATCTTCTCGTCTCGGCGGAGCATTGGCGAGTTTTCACGCGCTGCCGCATGAAGCTCTTCGAATGTCGGTGCGATGGCGATCGGTGCCAGGTCAACAGGCCGGCCAACTGGCGCATTCGGAGGACGACTCAGGAGGCTGTTGATCTCGGCTTCCCTTGCACGCTTCTCCTGCTCGAGAGGAATGCGCCGGGTCTCGAGCATTGAGATCTGCGTCTGTGCCTTCAAAACGTCCTGCTGCTCGGACTTGCCGACGGAGTACCGCACCTCTGAGATTTTCGAGAATTTTCGAAGCAGTTCGATATTGCGATCTACGACCTCAGTGGCCCCGTACGCGTATGCCAGCCGGTAATAGGCCTGCTTCAAACGCGAGATGACGTTCAACTGGATCTGCTGATAAGTCTCGAATTCGGCTTCGGCCTCTTTCGCGGCGATGTCGCCAGCGAGCTTGCGCTTGCCCGGAAACGGGACCTCCTGACTGACCATGATGCCGATGTTTGCGACCGGCTCCCTGCCAAGCCCAGCGCCAGGCCACGGTGCGCCGCTCGAGTTCCAACCGGGAGAGATCATCGGATCCGGCAGGGCGCTGGCTTGGTTGGGCCGCTGTCTCGCGGCTTCATACCGCTTCTGTGCAGCGAGAATTTCGGGATTGCGATCGAGCGCCTCTCTCAACAGGGTGTCGAGTTGCACCCGGTCCTGCGCTGTCGCGCAGCGGGTTGCCAGAACCAGCGCGAGGCCGACTATGTACAGGAGTCTGTTCACTCGATCCTGTGTAAGGCAAGTGAGCCACCAATACAATAAGTCCTTGAACACGTACGCCTTAAGTGTTCAGAAGAAGAGCTTTGGCGCAGTGTAGCTGCCGAATCCTGATCAGCCGTTGGAGAATTTTGGACACCCGAGGATCGTTCCAATGCCCGAAATCAATGACTTCGGGGCGGATCGGAATGGCACTGAACGTGCCATTTACAGCACGTTACATGCGCAGGTTGTTGTATTCCGTTCTCGCCGTCGTCGCCGTGTTCAGTGCGTTGCCGCGACCGGCTCAGGCTGTGGAAGGCATACCGGAATGGTCACGCGTGTTGGATGGCGTGCTCAAGAGAGCTGAGGTGGACGCTGTGCGCGCACAACAGGCACTGGAGTCCCCAGCCGAACGTCCGGTCACCCCGGTTCCTCTGCACCCCACGGTAACTGAGTTCATCCGCTACTACCGGACGAACGGAGCAAAAACCTGGCTGAACGCAGTACGGCGTCTCGATCAAATCCGGCCCATGGTGGAGCAGGTTTTCAAAGACGAGGGTGTCCCTGAGGAATTGCTGTGGTTAGGGCTTGTTGAAAGCGGGTACAGGCCGGCAGCGCATTCACCAAAGAACGCTCTCGGTGTCTGGCAGTTCATTCCCGAGACCGCTCGCCGTTTTGGTTTGGTAGTCGATGGGCGGCAGGATGAGCGTTCTAATACTGAGAAAGCGACCCGAGCTGCGGCCCGATACCTCAGGCTTCTGTACGATACCTTCGGCGATTGGCGGCTTGCTCTCGCTGCGTACAACGCAGGCGAAGGCCGGGTCCAGTCCGCGATTGATCGCAGTGGGACCAGAGACTTTTGGACCCTTGCGGAAGAGGGATACCTTCCGAAGGAAACCAGAGCCTACGTTCCCGCCGTTCTTGCTGCGCAGATGCTCGGTGCAGGTAACGTTGCCACGGAATCGCTACAAGTGACCGATGCGCGCCGGCCAGCCAGAACCGCTCAGGTCCTGGAAGCTCCGTTCTCCCTCTCGCCATGAAAGATGCCCCCACCATGCAATCTCTGACAGCCGACGGACCTGTCAGGAATTGGAAAGCTTTTGGATTCGTTGCGATCGGTATCGCCCTGACTAGTGCCGGGCACTACCTTACTCCCGCCGATCTGCGACTGTGGCACAGCCTCTTTCAGCGGCTTTACTACCTGCCGGTCGTTTACGCTGGCATCGCATTTGGATCGGTTGGCGGGCTTGTTGCGGGATTGATAGCAGCCTTTCTTTACGTACCGCATATCCTCACGACCTGGTCCCACCATCACGAGTACGCGATTGAGCAGTACGCGGACATCTTCATGTTCCTGGCGGTCGGGATCGTAACAGGTGTTCTCTCAGATCGGGAGCGCTCACGGCGTGCCGAACTGCACGTGGCGGCTCAACAGCTCAAGAAGGTCAACATGGAGTTGCAGAATACGTTCGAACAGGTGAAGCGCGCCGACCGTCTGTCTGCGATCGGCCAAATGGCCGCAGGTTTAGCACATGAGATCCGGAATCCACTTGCAAGCATCGATGGGGCCGCTGAGGTACTCGAACCCGGAGGTGAACCTGAAGATGTTCGCCGCGAGACTCTGGCGATCATACGAAAAGAGTGCGCGCGTCTGTTCCGGCTGCTGACCAACTTGCTTGATTTCGCTCGACCGAGGGAGCCAGAGCGCAGAGCAGTGAACGTTCCACACGTACTCGACTCAGTAATCGAGCTGGTTCGTCACTCGGGTGGAAAGCGGATCACTCTGCGCCGGGACGCTCCGGATGATCTGCCGAAGCTCTTGTGTGATCAGGAGCATTTGGCGCAGGTGATTCTCAATCTGACGATAAACGCAGTGCAAGCCATGCCGGAAGGCGGCGAGGTACGGTTGAAGGCGCGACCAGCCACCGGGGGAGTCCTCATCCAGGTGCAGGACGAAGGCACTGGAATTCCGAAAGATCATCTCGACAAGGTGTTCGACCCTTTCTTCACAACGAAAGATGAGGGCACGGGTCTCGGGTTATCGGTCGTGCACCAAATCGTTACACAGCATGGTGGCTCCGTAACGGTCGAACCCAACGCTGATAAGGGGATGACATTCTTCGTCTTTTTTCCTAATGATGACGGAGGTCAGGGCGGTGATCGGTAAACGCATTCTGGTGGTGGACGACGAGGAAAGCCTCCGGCGAGTAACCCAATTGAAGCTGCAGCAAGCCGGTTACGAAGCCGCAACGGCAGCCGACGGCGCGGCTGCCCTGGAGTTGCTCGCGAGAAACCCACAAGACCTGATCATCACTGACATGAAGATGCCCGTGATGTCTGGCATCGAGCTCCTTCGAAAGGTCAAGGAAGATTACCCCGAAGTCATCGTCATCGTGGTCACCGCTTTCGGGACGATTGAATCTGCAGTAGAGGCCATGCGGCTTGGAGCGTATGACTATCTGATCAAGCCCATCAATGCGGATGCCCTAAAAATAGTGGTTTCGCGAGCGCTGGAGCACCACCGATTGCGGGAGGAAGTGCAATCACTTCGGACTGCGATCGATCGCAAATTCGGATTTGAGAGCATTATCGGCAAGTCGAAAGGGCTCCTCGCGATTCTGGACAACGCCGCACGTGCGGCACAGAGCGAGTCGACAGTCCTCATAGAGGGCGAGACTGGTACGGGCAAGGAGTTGCTCGCCAAGGCCATCCACTTCAACAGCCCTCGACGTGATCACCCGATCATAGTGATCAATTGTGGTGCGATTCCAAAGGACTTGCTGGAATCTGAACTGTTCGGGCATGTGAAAGGGGCGTTTACCGGGGCCGTAGCAAACAAAACCGGTAAGATCGAAACGGCAAACCACGGGACGCTCTTTCTTGACGAAATAGGCGAGATGCCGCTGGAATTGCAGGTCAAAGTACTTCGTCTCATCCAGCAACGCGAGATCGAGAAAGTCGGCGCGCCAATCCCAATGAAAGTAGACGTGCGGATCATCGCTGCAACCCATCGGGACTTGCGTGCCATGGTCGAAGACGCCACGTTTCGAGAAGACCTTTATTACCGGCTGGCAGTCATTCCCCTGACGCTGCCACCGCTACGTGAGCGGCCAGACGATATCCCTGAGCTGGTTGCGCTGTTTTTCCGCAAGTTTAAGGAGCAGATGAACCGCCCGACTCTGAAGCTCGATGCATCTCTGATGCCGTACTTTGCCGGATACCGTTGGCCCGGCAATGTTCGTGAGCTAGAGAACGTGCTGGAGCGTTTAGTTGTGCTTGCCCGTGGTGAGGAGATCACGGTCGAGGATCTCCCGGATTTTCTGCGTCGCGAGAAGCCGCCACTCGAAGCCATCGAATTGGAGTTGCCGCTTGGGGGCATCAGTTTGGAGGGCGTCGAACGTGAGCTCGTATACCGCGCACTGCAGAAAGCAAGCTGGAACCAAACGAAAGCCGCAGAGTACCTCGACATCAGCCGCAAGCAACTGATCTACCGAATGGAGAAGTTCAACTTCCGCCGCGAGGACGCCTGAGATAGGTACGCTGCTCCGTGTCGTAGCCCCCGTCATGCGCCCAGATGGTATGTGAGTTGCACAGCACAGTTGTGCTTGCACATACCACCCGTAGTTGTGCGCCTCATACGAGAAATATGCCAACTGCAGCGTCGAGTATGTGACGCCTGTGCCAAAAGGGTGACGGTTGCCGCCTGGAGCGGAGTTGGCCACCGGAAACGTGGCAGTGCCGGGTTTAAGCTCACAGGCCAAAGCAGGAGACCGCATGGATGTACCGGATCTTGCCGATACTAAGTATTCGTTTGCTCAGCACCTGGCTCGTCTTGGGTTCGAGGTGGATGCCCCGCCAGAAGTGGTCAGACAAAAGATGATCGAGTGCCTCGGTGCGGAGCGTGCACGTGACTTCGACACCGTGTGCTCATCCGGTTCGCACCCCACCGCCGATGGCCAGAATGCGATCTACGAGTTTGTTCGGACGATGCGTGAGGCGAACCTCCTTCGGTCCATTGATACCGCCGTTACGCTCGACATTTCCTACTTCCTTTATGAGAAGGTAAAGGCCTATCTGCACCCAAGCACGACGGTCATGGAGCTCGGGTGCTGGACCGGTGCGCTGGCGTCCTTTATCGCCGAGCGTCATGCATTGGCGCGGGTTGTCGGCGTCGATCGTGCGGCTCAAGTAATTGAGCTGAATCGACAGGCATACGCTCTGCCTAATTTGGCCTTTCATACGTGGGACTACCGCACGAACAAACCCCCTGACGTTGACTGCGCGGACATTATGTTGTGCGGCCTCGGGACAACTTACGATTGTCCGCCAGACGCATACACCGGCCTTGACCCGCATGTTGTGAGAGCGTCTCCCGGATACCAGATCGAGTTTGCCGAAGCTCTCGAGTACTTTTCGAACTGGCGAACGGCTGCGCATGCAGAGACGCGCCTGTTTGCTGTTCTCCGGCTGACCGCTTTTCCGAGGTTTCTGGCATTCATGGACGCTGCTCAGTCTGCCGGATGGACCCCGGTACTCGACGAGTTCTCAACTGTGCAGTCCTCTTCTAATCACGCGGGCATTCCATTTCTCAGCTTTGTCGCTAAAGAGTCGGGCCGGCTGTCTGAAGACGTCCTTCTGTCCCGTTTTGTTTTTCTTCAGGAGGGCGCTCCGTTCCCGACGCTCAGCGGGCCTGCCGCGTTGGCTATGTATAGATCTCTGGCCGACTGCACTGTACTCGCAACTCGTGAGTGCAAGGGGGTAGCCGGGCCTCCAGTGACACAGGAACTCGGCGTGTCAGGCGCGTTCGCATATGTGTACACGCGCAGCGCTCTTCCAGACTTCGAGCTGCTGCTGCTGCCGCGCTGGCGCGCGGAGAGTATTCGAGGCGTCTTCTGTGGTGAAGACGCCAGCGTTCCCACGAATCCGCTTCCTGGCGGGTATGCACGTGCAGCTTAGAGCGGAGCACAAGACATATCGGTGTTCAGCGGACACCCCTCGATATTGCAGGTTGTGTTTAGGAGAATACGGATGCCACGCACATACTACTTTCCGGCGATTCTGCTGGCTTGTAACGTAGCGGCTGCCGCGATGTACGCAGCTTCCGGCGATTGGAAGCGTGCCATATATTGGCTGGCTTCGTCGGTCTGCATTGCCGCTGTGACGTTCTGACCGATTATCGGCAACTCGCGGCCGGTCTTTTCCTGTAGAGGGGGCATTCCAGGCAGAGTCCGTTACAGTGGCACCGTCCAGCGATGCCCCGGGTCGGTGCCGGTGACTCGCTACTGGTCTCTACGACCAGATAGCTGCGGGGGTCCGTATCCTCCTCGGACCCGAGAGCTTCGTCGAGCTTCAGCAAGTCCACGGTCATTGAGGTCAACCGAAGGCACACGTGACAGAAGCCCTCGAGAATGACATAGGTGAGATTGACTGAGGCCGACCTGATAAGATTCGGCATCCCACACGCCTTGCAGCAGAACCGAATTCTCTCAAACGTCTGAGCGTGCATGTGATTCAAGCGTCAATCAATCGCTAATTTAAAGCAATCGGCGCTTGCACCTGGCCAGCTATCAGGTTATCCTTCCCACCCTCAGCCCTCGCAAGCGTTCAGGCAGCGTCATATCAGCCGCTTGGCTGCCGCTTCTACAGCTTTCACGCTCTGACCAAATCTGGCCATCTCTGTGCGGTGACGTTCCAACGCACTGTACGGAAGAAATCGCACGCTGAACGCCGGGTCTTTCCGGAACGCAGGGCGCTCCAACTGGGCGCGAACTTCATCCTCGCGTTTATCGGGGGCCACAAGAAACAGCGAGTTGGCGGCCTGGCCAAAGCCGCCCGCGCTCAAGTCCATCATGCGAACGATACCCGAATAAATGCTTGTGCTGTGTTCAACTTCGAACGCTGCGGCTACGCGCCGGTGCAATGGATCGAACCAGAGCACGTCAATCAACCTGACGGCCTCGCAGCCGGGGAGGTCCTGGAGTTCTGCCGGGAACTCCCGCATGCATCCCCTCGATAAAGGGCTTCCCTCCCATATCCGGCCTGCGTCGTTTGCTGCCACCCAAACCTCATATCCCAGAGCAACACCCAGATCTCGCAGCCAAGCCTGCACCTCTGTGTGCGTCCTGTCAGATTCCTCCTGCTGCGCCCTGAGGCGGGAAGATGCCTGAGCCTCTTCGCGGACCCGGTCCAGATCCTCCCGCCATATAGCGAGAGTTTCGTTGTTCGCATGCAGCGGGGGAGCCACATACCTCCCGCTTCCGATGTCGAACAGCAGCCCGGCAATAGCGCCGAGATCGTTTGACAGAGCCTGCCGGAAATCGTTGTTGAGGCGCCGAATACCATTCCGCATAGCGAGGTACTGATCCCAGCGCCCAAGTTTTACAGCCGATCCGGTGAGTTCGTTGTAGCCCTTCACAATGGCCGTGTTGAACGGCGGTAGCAGAGTCGGATGGAGGAAGTACATCAGGTTCGCCGCAGCCGGCCCCAGCCCCTTGATTTGGCAGGCATCCAGCGATCGAATTGCTTCGAGCAACTGATCTTCCTGCGAACAGCACAGGCACGTGGACAAGAATCGCCCGAACGCAATCTGGTTCTGTCTGTTTTCATAGATGTCCGGGATACGGAGCTTGGGTTTCCAAAGCCATGCATGATCTGCGCCTTTGAAGATTTGGCGCTGTTCAGCGATGCTGCTCACGACGGTTTCCAGAGAAGATCCCCGGTACTGGTTTCCAAACTCATCCCGTTCGATCTGTGCGATCACTTCGAGGAGGCCGCCGCGGATCGATCGGAAGTTCTTCAACCGTTCTTCCCAAAGAAACCACGCCTGATAACTGCCGGCCGGGTCCGCTTTCCACTTCTGGATCAATTCACAGACAGCATCGCGGGTCAGTGAAGACATCACGCCCAGCATATCCGAAGCTCCGCATTGTGCAGGAGTCTCCAACTGCTGCGCAGATTTGGACACATTCAGCCGCCCGGCTCTCTATCCGAACTGTAAGTAGTTGATGACCCTCAGGTTATGGGACGGCGTGCAACGTGCAACTACCCGAAGGTCATAGCTCACCACGTCGATGGGCCGGCAGAACAAGGAGATTGATTGATGAAGCGAACGCTTATGCACTGGATGAGAGCTACGGTTTCCATGCTCTTTCTCGCCTTGCTGGCTTCAGTTGCAGCGGGAGTGGGCACTGCGGCGGAGCAACAGAAGTCCATGCTTTCAAGCAAGCAGGTGAAGGCGCTTGTTGCGAACGCCAAGACCCCGGCGGATCACCTGAAATTGGCACGCCACTACACCGCAATGGCCGAGAAGCACGAAGCGGAGGCCAACGAGCACGCCGCGCTGGCAGCCGAGTACCGAAAGGCACCTCGCGCGAGCGAAGTCAAACGGCCGATGTCGCCGGACACCGCAGCTCATTGCGAGTACTACGCCGAGCACTGTCGTAAAGCTGCGCAGGAGATGCGATCAATGGCCAAAATACATGAGGACATGGCCAAAGCGAATCAGTGACCCTTCCTTCTTCCCGCGCGCTGGAGGTCGTCTTCGGCGCGCTCTTTTCACAAGCTTGAGAGCCCAACAGTAAGGTGGGTATGGGCTAGACGGGTAATACCCGTGACGTAGCTCATGTGTGAGAAACGGTCCGGAAGAACGGCTCTACGCAGAAGGAAAGGAGGGTCGTTCTACGAGGCGTGGTTGGAGGAACGAAGTTGCTCGAGTACCGGCCCTTCCTCATCGGGTGCCGATCGTATCGAGATGCCTTCAGCCATGCGGCCCGGGCTCCGACTCGCAACTACAGCGCTTTTAAGAACGCAATTAGATCCGCCTTCTCAGCCGAAGAAAGCCTTGCGTAGCGACCAGTAACGTTCGCAGCCTCCACGCGGTGTCGTTCAATAGCGCGCTCAACACTGGGAGCTGACCCATCATGTAGCAGAGGTCGGCGAAATCGTAGGCCCCACAGCGCGGGGGTCCGAATTTCACTTCCTTTCGCGTCCGCCTGCTCGATGTCGTCTCCCGTACCTATATCGTGCAGCAGGAGATCAGAGAAGAGCGCGACCGGTTTGCGGTCAAACAGCGGGTTGCTGCTCGGACCGGTTGTGAGCTGCGGAACGTGGCATGAGGAGCAGCCAATCTCCGTAAACAGCGTTTCGCCGCGAGCAACAGCTGCTGTCACAGGCCCACGAGCAGGCGGTGCCAGGGCAGTGACTCGTTCGGCCTCCGCCCGGCTGAGATCGACTTCAAGAAGCTGCGTTTCAAGCTGTGCCGCATCACCTTCGCGTACTCTGGCCTGAGTGAGACGGATCGACTCCTGATTGAGTGCAACGATCTGCTCGAATTTCTGCAGCCTCTGCTGCTGGGCAGTCGCATCCGCATATAAAACGGCGATGGCATACCCTATTTGACGGAGTCGTTCATCGAACTCGGCCTGAGCTACGGCCACCCCGATTTCCGCCACTTCAATGCGCCGTGCTCGCTTACCGCCGGTCTCTATCGTACGGTTGTACGACGCCGAATACTGCTCCTCGCCCACGGTGGCAAGTGGCCGGCCGGTCGTGCCGGAGAACTCGAGTGTAGGCGCTGGTTTAGTTCCTGCGTGCCGCAGCATTCCGCGAGCTTCCGGCAGCCGCTGTCGTAAGGCAGACAGCTCTCGAATTATTCTCAGCGGCGAGTCGAATAAGATCGCCCACGTTTGCCGGCGGGCTTTGCGGCGTTTGAGCGCGCAAAAGCACCGGCAGAAGCACTGCCGCTACAGACAGTAGCAATACACCTCTGGCGTGCATAAAAATCTCCTGAACAGTCGGCTAGGGAACGATTTGAGGAGATTACGCGCGTGGAGGACGGTAAATGGAAGGACGATAGTTGGATGCCGGACTGACGATCGCTACTGCCTCGTCGGAAGAAAATGCGGCTACAGGAATTATCTGGAGCGAAGCGCGGAGGACGATATGTCCACAGCAGCAGAAGCAGTCGTCCTCATCACCTCCGGGGGTGCCTGAGGCATCGCTGGTCGTTGCTGGTGCGCACATTGACGGAGCAAACAGATCGATTGCAAAAAGATCGACGGCCGCGAAGAACAACAGCAGTAGCGCAACCATCCGCACGACTGTCTGTTTCGGCAACATCCCTGCTTTCATGATCTCACGTGGTGCGAGTGTGCGCATCCCAGGATGGCGATAACCTGCGAATCCAGATGCTTCCGATGACCTGGATCGTCGCGAGGATCAAATGCACGGCTACAAACAAAATTGGGGGCAGTGGTACCGAAGCTGGCACGCAGAGAACGAAGCCAGACACCACCTCGGCGTAGCTGATGTGACGCTTGGCAGTACGGTGGTGAAGCAAGTGGAGTGCTTGAACGACAAGCAGAAGTCCGTACGTGACGTCAGGTGTCAAGAGCACGTCGACCCTCCACAGCAGGACTTTCCCCGCAGTGCGTTAAAGCCTTCCTTGGCGATGATTGGCACCATTACCAGGCCCGCAGTCGGATCAGCCCACCACCAGCCGAATAACGCATTCAGGCCCAAACCAGCGAGGAGAATCGCTGAAAGGTATGTGCAGAAATCGGTCTGCTTCGCATCGGCGTGCATGGCACCGCTGCCCAATTGATTGGCTACCCGGCGTTTGCTACGAGCAAGCAGGGGCATAACGATCAATGAGACGGCGGCGAGAACAATGCCTGTGAGACTGCGCTCGGGAGCCTCGCGCGCAAATAGCGTTTCGAGGCACTCGTACCCGACATACGCGGCTAACGCTACGAATGAGAAGCCAACGATACGGAGCGCCGTGCGATCGGCTTTGTCAGTGTTGCCGGAGTTCTCTCCGTGATGCAGTCGCCACAGAAGCGCTCCCCCGGACGTGACCTCGATGAGGCTGTCCAAGCCGAAGCCGACCAGCGCGACACTTCCGGCGATAAAGCCCGACTCCAGCGCGATGATCGCCTCAAGGCTGTTCCAAACAATCGTGAAGTATTCGAGTTGTTTTCCGTGACGCACCGCCGCCATGCGTCCGTTGGCCAGAGTTGCCGTGCTCAAGACGCCTCCGTTTCGAAGCTCTCAAGAATGGGGCAGTCGGCGACAGCGCATTTCCCGGAGCAGGAATCCTTCAGCTTCTCGAGCACACGTTTCATGGCCTGCAGATGCTCAATTCGAACCTCGACATCGCCGATCTTCGATTCAACTTGCCGCACAACGTCCGTGCAGAGCTGTTCCGGTTCAACTTTCAAGTTAAGAAGCTCCCGGATCTCGGCCAATGTGAAGCCCAACTCCTGTGCGCGCTTGATGAAACGTAACCGCCGGGCGGCACTCTTCGGGTACGCGCGATGGCCCGAGCTCTTGCGGGGCGGAGCTGGCATGAGCTCCTCCCGCTCGTAATATCGAATTGTTTCGAGATGAATGCCGCTCTGGTCAGCGAGTTGCCCGATGCTCAGGGTGTCCATTTGCTACCGCTCTACTGCTATCGTAGAACCTGTAGTCAACTACGGGTCAAGCACAATCGGGAATTGCCCCGAAGCAATGGGTATTGTTCTCAGAAGAGAACTTTCAGCGCGAATTGAACCTGCCTCGGCTCGAACGTGCTGTTAATCTGGCCAAAACTTTGGCTTGAGATGTTCCCGTTAGGCACGTAGAAGTTCGTTCGGTTTAGAGCGTTGAAGGCTTCTGCGCGGAACTGAATGCGCATACGGTCATGAACAGAAACGCTCTTATAGAGACCAAGGTCAAGCTGCCAGAATGCCGGGCCGATGATGTTATTCCGGCCGGAGTTTCCGAACGGCTGCGTGGATGGGGGTATGGACACGAGTGATCGGTCAAGGTAGTACGCATGAGATTGCTGGCTATCCGGCACCTTCGGGTTGCCACTGATGTTCGGTCGATACTGGTTGCGACCGAACACGGTAATAACGGGTGAAACCTCATTGGCAAGACTCGGCTGGTAAATGAGCGTAACCGGCGCACCACTACGCGCATTGTTGATGGCAGTGATCTGCCAACCGCCAAGGATCAAGTTTGCAGGACGGGTCAAGTCAGCTGCAAAGCGGCGGCCACGACCGAATGGAACCTCCCAAACGACACTGGTCGTGTTGACGAACTCGCGATGATACGCAGACAGACCACGGTCAGCGTTGAGGTCGAAAATGTTCTGCACACTCGGCGCGTCATTGCCAGGTCCACCATCAAGTGGTTGGCTTCCGTTATCGATCGTTTTCGACCACGTGAACGAGTTAAGGAAGTACAGGCCTGCCGATGCGCGGCGCTCAAGCTTAATCTGAAGGCCGTGATAATTTGAGAATCCCCACGGCATCAACCCGACGACTGAACCGAATGCCGGATTCCGGCGCCGAAACTGGGATGGCAGGACCTGTCCAGGTGAGTTGGGGAACGCCTGATTCAGGTCGTTGATCAAGACAAGGTTGTTCGCTTCATTTCCGACATACGCTACGTCGAGCAGCAGGTTCTCGACAAGGCGGTGTTGGAAGGAGAAGAACCAGCTCTGTATTTCACCGGATGGCGACTCGCGCGGCATGTACTGCACGACTGCCTGGCGCGGGTCATAGCTGGTCGGGCTTACGAACGAGACTGGGTAGCCTTGCTGCGTGAGCCGGAACGTCGGCAGGCGCGGGTCATTCAGCGCTGTTGCCACGATGGCAAATGGCGCATTCATCGTTAGATAGCTGCTGCCGACACGGTTCCAATGGACATGGCTAATCCCATACCCGGTGCGAATCACAGTCTCTGGCGCGAGGGACCAAGCCAGACCCATGCGGGGGCCGAAGTTGTTCCGATCCGGTTTGACGAGTCCACGGTCAGAGATGCTGTCACCGCTGGCGACTTCGAGCGTGTTCGTTTCAGGATTCCAGTTGCTCAGCCGGTTGTCGCGCTCGTAGATCGGCGATCCGTACTCATAGCGCAACCCAAGATTCAATGTCAGATTGTCGAGGACTCTCCAATCATCCTGAAGGTAGGCGAAGTAGAAATTCTGACGAAGGTTTGCGACCGCTGGGCTCGCCAGCACATACGCGGCCCGCGTGCCCAAGAGGAAATCCGCCAGGCTGTACAGCGGCGCCTGTTCGGGTCGGAAGGTCGGCAGGCCAGTAGCGCTGAAAAGACCTTGGTAAGCGTCGACCCCGTATACAGGGTGAATGTCCTGTTGTTCGACGTGTATCCGCTGGTATTCAAAGCCTGTCTTAAGCGAATGCCGTCTGACGATCAGCGAGTGGTTGATCTTGGGATTCCAAACCGAAGGGTACTGATACTGCGGATTCGTGAACTGCCGTCCAAGCGCCGAAAAGCCGACCAGCCCTTGATAGCTGATGCCACCTGTGTACTGCGGGTCCGTGGGCAGACCCGGAATGCCGAATAGCTCCTGCATGCTGGCTCCGCCCGACAGGACCGGCCTTTTGCCGGCGCGTGAACGTGAGAATCCCATACGGCCCTCGAGGATGGAGTTCGCTGTTATCGTCCACGTCCCACCGCCATTGCCCTGAACTATTGGAATCTGCGTGAAGCCGTTAGCGTCTCCGCCAGCGAGTCCCGGAATTGTGCCCGGGTCGAAAATGGCTGCACGACTTTGACTGTAACGGAGAAAGCCGCGGAAGCTGTCGCCGAATACGTGATCGAGTTTGGCGTCACCCTTATCGCGATCGTCGGTAACCCGGACTAGCGTCTGGTAATTGTTAGCCACGTTGCTGTTCGAAACATCTGGCAGCGCATCGAGCACCTGCCGTGCGAACGGGCTAATTGCGTTCGCCGGGATTACGCCGTTCGCGTAGACCTGCTGACGTAGGATGTCCACCACCGGAATACCAAGAATGCCCTGGCGTTGCTGCGCGTTCGGAAGCGTGGCGAATCTGACTGATGAACTGACTTGCCGGAACCCTTCATAATCAACAAAGAAGAATGACCGATTGCGCAGGATTGGCCCGCCAAGCGTCGCTCCGAACTGATTCCGGTTAAGTCTTGGCTTCTCCGCAGGAGCGAAGAAACCGCCAGCGTTCAGCTTGGTATTCCGGAAGAACTCCCAAACGCTGCCATGGAACTGATTTGTTCCGCTCCGCATGGCCACATTGACGGTCGCTCCGCCAGATCGGCCGTACTCGGCGCTCGTGTTATTTGTAATGACCCCGAACTCGGCTACTGCGTCCGGGGAAAGTTGAACCACCTGGTTTGAGAATCCCTGGTTCGAAGTGCCGTAGTAGTTGTTATCGATGCCGTCGAGCAAGTAGTTGTTGAAGACGCTACGCAAACCGTTAGCGTTGAACGATCCCTCGCGAGAGTCGGCGTCTTGACCTGCACTGGGACTCGGAATGACGCCGGGAGCCAAATACACCAGCTGTGAATAAGCTCGCCCGTTCAGCGGCAGTTCAACGATCTGCTTCGTGGTGACCACCTGTCCACGACTAGACGAATCCGCTTCAACGAGACGAGCCTCGGCGGTAATCTCGACGGCTGTTTCGACGGTCCCCAGTCGCAGCTCGAAATCAACGCGCTGACGTGCACCAACTGTCAGCGCGAACTCTGCGGAATGAGCGACCCGGAATCCTATGGCTTGGACGTTCAGCACGTAACGACCGATCGGCACGTTTACAAAGTGGAAATCGCCATTCATATCTGTTTGGACAGTTTGCGTGAAGTCGGTCGATACATTACGAAGCGTCACGCCTGCATCGCGAACCACTGCCCCGGCCTGGTCATGGATAGTTCCGAGGACGGTAGCGGTTTCGAATTGCGCGCGTGCTTGACTCGCCAGTCCCAAGATGGCGGTGAGGGTATACCCCAAGTACCGCGAAACGACTCTTTTGCTCATAAACCTGTATCCGGACTCACTCAAAGTGTAATGGTTACGACAAAACGGCGCTTGCCACAGAGATCTCTACCAGAGGCCGTCCGTGATCGAGTAGCGGCAGAAGGCGAACATATGGCGAAACTGATGGGGTATTATCACAGTTGTGGGGAATGTACGGACTTGCACCGTTTCTTTCACCGACTACTCCGGGACACAGCATTCTGTGGATGTCACGGCGGACTCGCTCTACGAAGCTGCATTGCTGGGCGTTCGCGCTATTTGCGAGCAGTGGGGAGAAACACCCGCGCTTTCCGCAAGCATCGTCGTTGAGGTCAGGTCACCATCCGTCACACACCAAGTTTGCTTAAAGCAGATTCAACACTGGATAGAAGGAACGGCGGCAAGCCCCAAAGAACGAATAGCCAAGGATCGGCTGAAAGGGTTGCTGCCGGACATATGACCGTTGATCCGCCCACCTATCTCGCGGGGACATCTTCGTTCGCCGGCAACTCGCACCGTACAGATTCGGCCGCCTTCCGCACTGTCAGTTCGGCGTAGTACTGCGGGTTCGGCTTATCGCTCCGGTACGCGGCGATCGCAGCCGCAATCGTACTTTCGCTCTCACCTCGGGCAAGAGCCCTTCTGGCATACGCCCAATCGCGTTCCGACTGCGTGACGCCGCCTGCTGTCGACTCTTGACGGCCCGGGCCGCTAAGACTCGAAGGACGGTCGTCTATGGCCGGCCGAGGGAACTGGTCTGGAGAGTACGTCTCCACGGACTTCTGCTCCGCTCGGACGTAATGCGGTTTGGAGTACTTGTGGTTGTAATAGCCAGGCAAGCGGAGCACACGACTGCTGTCCGTCGCGGCGGGATCGGCTCCTGTGTCGCGCACAAGTGCGCGCTGCAGTTCTTCTGCCTCATTCTGCTCGAAGCCTTGCACCTTCCACACGACTTGCCACTTGTCCGGCGAGCTGTTGACCAAGTAGTTCGGTGTGGGCAGGTCTTCTCGCTCGAGAAGCTTCTGGACAGCGGCAGTGCCGTTCTCATCGAAATCAAGGTAGATGTGACGAATGGCTCCGATATCGTCTTTCGTACGCCCCCGCGCCCCGTCATGCAGAGCGTTCATGGAGACGTACACCTCATTCCGTTGCGCGTTCATGTGGCGAAGCCACGATTGGAACTCGGGTGATGCGATTCGCTCTGCGCTCCCCAGCCTCTGAACTACTGCGTTTGTCTGCTTGTTCAGGAGTACGACAGCGAGCCGATCTGTGGGCTCAAAGTTCTCCCGGATGTAGCGGGATCCGGCATCATTCCGCATGAGCAGATCTCCATGCGGTGTGCTCGAACAGTGTCGTCAGGTTGTAGCTGTCCGAGCTGGGGTCATATCCGCGAATCTCCAGCAACTCTGAGGCATAGCGCCGTCCATGTCGGCGTTCAATGTGAAGCAGGAGGTTCACCGCATCCGAGATATTGCTCCGGACAGCACGATACGGCAGTTCCACTCCACTTTGCAGAATGCAACTCGTGAAACGTGAAATCGCCTGTTGGGCGGAGTTCGCGTGAATGGTTGACAACGTCCCCGAGTGCCCCGTGTTCAGGGCTTGGAGTAAATCGAATGCTTCGCCGCCACGAACCTCCCCAAGGATGATCCGGTCCGGCCGGTGGCGGAGTGTCGCCCTCAGTAGATCTCGAATTGTGACTGCAGGGACGTCGGCATGTGCCCGGCGCGCTTCCAGCCGACGGCGGTTCGGCTTGTCGATCTGAATTTCGGACGTGTCCTCGATCACAACCACGCGATCTTCGTTCGGGATGAACGCAGCCAATGCGTTCAGCAGTGTGGTTTTGCCAGTTCCCGTGCCACCGGAGATCAGTACGTTCTCGCGCTTGTCGATAGCGGTCTTCAGCCGATCAAGGACCTCCGGCGTGAGGCTGCCTATTCGCACCAGCTCCTCAGCGGTGAACTGCTTGTGATGGAACTTGCGGATAGTTAGCGTGGTGCCCTCTACGCTGCATGGCGGAAAGATCGCCGCCACGCGCGAGCCGTCCGGCAGTCTGGAGTCGAGCACGGGCTTCTCGTCATCGATCTCGTCTCCGAGTGCCCGCGCAATGTTCCTTACGGCGACCTGAAGGCTCTTCTCAGGGATGCTGACGCCGGGAACTTCTTCCATCCGGCCGGCACGTTCAACGAACACTCGCTCCGAACCGTTCACCATGATCTCGGACACGTCAGCGTCAAGGATGAGGTTCTGGATCGGTCGGAGGAAGGGGAGGATGACGTCAAAACTCATTGCTAGATCGCTCCTTTCGCCAACTGCTCGAAGTATGTTTCGTTTGGGTCGAGGTAGTAGGGCTTGAGGTAGCAGAATGTGGGTGGGAGCGGGTTCAGGCCGTCATAAGCCAGCACGATGGATTGCGCATTCTTCAGCTCGGAGAAGATCTTCGGCTCAAACACCCAGTCCCGCTGGACGCTATAGCTCTTCGAAGCACTGATGGTTGCCTTGTGTGCGGTGGCCCTTCCGGTGAGCACGCTGACCCGAGCGTCCTGACCGTTTTCCGAAATGCTGTAGTTCAGCTTGAGCTGCTCCTCTTTCCCGCAAAGCTCGCTTGCCGTCTTGGCACTGAAATCATCACTGAGCGACAGGAAGATCTTCGTTCGGAACGTTTGCAGCAGTGTCCGCCAAGATTCACCCGGAAGGGTAGATCGAAGTGAACTGATGCTCTGCGTAGCGACGATCGGAATGCACTTCGCCTGACGCGAGAGCGCGAAGAACTTCTCGTCGCCCGTAGGGTCATTCTCGCCGACAGTTGCAAACGACTGGTACTCGTCACACAAGAAGAGCACTTCGCGGTAATGCCGCTCCGGATGTTCTTCCATCTGCGGAATGCGATTCAGGACAGCTCGCTGAAAGTCCTGCTTCATCAGCGTCCCAATGGTCTTTGCCAGGCCGGGATTTGCACTGACCGGAAAGTTCAAGGCGCATACCTTGCCCTGCTCAAGGAGTTCCCCGAAAGGCGGCAGCGGTACGCCATGCCGGCCGTCAGCGTTTGCCTCTGGGTCGTAGCATTCCTTGGGTGGGCAAAAGGTGTACTTCACTTGCGGGTTGTCATCGAACAACGACAGGAAGACGGAAATGCCTTCAACGATGGAGGTCCGCAGCTTCGGCTCAATGCGCCGCCAATCGTGATAGAACCAGCGCTTCACTGCCTCGAACTGCTCTTGCTTCACGCGGTCAGAAATTGCTCGTCCGTCAATGCCGCCGGTTTCGGTCTGGACATCGTAGGAGACATTCAGCTTCTTTAGGCGCGCGACAAGTTCGTCCGTGAGCGGCGCCTTCATCCACTGTGTCTGCTCCACGCGTTCCCACGGGTCTTCCTCCAGCTCGACATGCGCGATGTACTCCGCATCGTCGATGAGGACGTATTCACGGGTGAGCAGGCGCTGTTCGCCCGCCCTGATGAGCTGCTCGAGTTTGTCCGGATTGATCGCGCATTCGTAGATTTCGAAAAGCGTTACGTAGTCGTACAGCACCTTGTGCAACAGGATGATGAACTTCACGAGATTCGTGTAAGCCTGTTGCCAGAACGGCTCCTTTCCTTTTCCGAACAGGTTGTTCAGCAACGACGCAATGCCGTACGCGAGTGTGTACGCGTCGAGGTCGCTGTGGAGCGGATTGTAACGATACTGCGACTGTAGACTCACCTCCACGTAGTCCCCGTCTCGGTCATGCTTTTTCAGAAGCCGTCTCACCTTGTGGCAGAAGTCACCTTTCACTTCGAGAACCATGCCGCTCACCCGCCGCATTGGGTCGTCACTGCGATATGCGAGTACTTGTTCTGCGAACGGGTGCATGCAGCTGCTTGTCTTCCCGCTACCGATCGCGCCGAAGATCGCAATGCCGGTAAACAATCCTCTGTCCGGGATAGTTAGCCACGTAGGCTGCTCGACTGGTTCTGGCCGCTTCGGGTGATGGACCTCGCCGACAATGACGAACAACTTCTCACGCGAGGCTGGCTCGGGGTACGTGGGCAACTGCGTGACCCCGGTACGCCGTTGCGTTCGCACCAGGAAGATGTACGTGAGCGAGAACGCTACGGAGAACAGAATGTACGGAGTGGTGAACAGCATTGCGACGTAGGCGTACTTAATGCCATAAAAGATGTGCGGCTTTTGCAGTTGGATCAGCTCCAGCACTGCGTTGTGCTCCTGAAGCGGCCACCGGAAGAGGCCCGCTGTCCCGACACACCCCGCCAGAGCGATGCTGAGCGCATTCTTGCTTTCGATTAGCCGCTGCATCTTTCTACACAGTCGCGGCAGCTGGTGCTTCGGCCATCCGCGCCGAACGCTGCTTCTTCTGCGCCTGCAGGTCGGGTGTGATTGCGTCCAGCGTTTCAGGAGTCTCGTGGTGTTGTCCGCGTCCGACACTGCCGCGCTGTGATGACCCGGGGTGCGCTTGGTGCCAGTCTGCGAACTCGCGGTCCTTCTTAAACACAAACTGCAGCGCGTGGGCAATGATGTAGTCGCGGCTGCTCTCGATGTACCGGGCGTAGCTGTCGAGCGTCCCGAGCAGTTCGGCGTCAAGTTTGACGGTGATCTGCTCCCGTACTTTTTTGGGCTGTTTAGGAATGAAAGACATGGTTGATCTCCATTTCGGAATGGTGTGATTGTGCGCATTCAGCGCGCATGCATCGGCAATGCAAAATACACTGCAGGATGTTGTCAGGACAGGGGCGGGAGCGACCGTCAAGCGGCAGTATTCGCTTGCAGGTGTGTGGCGGCTCAGCCGCCAACACACCGGGGTCGCTCCCGCCCCTGTCCTGACCCCGCCAGCTTTGCCTTTGAGCTGGCGGCTTGTTCGTAACGCGCTGATATGCCGGGTCTTCAAAGACGACCCGGCCTGACCGAGCCGCCGACCCGCACCCTGACCGCTCCGTATAGCGAGTCGGTCGGTCACGACGCTCGCTCCAGGATGGTTCCAAACAGCTCGTAGTCGTGTCCTACGTAGTACGTCTCGAACGTCGCACGGCCCGCCTTCACTGATTCGGGAAGAGCGCCGTAGCTCGGCATCAGAGCCGTCGTCGGGTCCTGTTTCCAGCGGCTGTAAAGCGCATCGTAATTCGCTCCCCGAAACGTCTGAAGGTCGCTCCGCAGCTGATCCAGCCTCGCTTTATCGAAGCCGGTTGTCTGGCGAGCTTCGAACAACTGGCGGTCGCGAAAATGGTCGAGCAAGCGTCCAGCGTCGACGTCGGGTGCACCACCCTGCTGCCGTTGCACAAAGCGGCAGAATGCCTGCTCTGCGTGCTTGAACGGGCGCTCAGAGTCGGCGACGTATACGAACCGGAACGCTCCCAACGCCCTGAAGAGGCACGCGTACTGCGCGAGGTGAGTCTCAAGCCTTGAGACTGTCGCTAGCCCCTCGTCGATAAAGCTAAAGGAAACCACAGGGGGCGCGTCTGACGGCTCTGAGACAAACAAAGGAAACTTGTCCACGAAGTAGCGAACCGTCGAGGATCTCTTGTCCGCAGACTCGTATCTGCGAGTTGGCAGATGTTCTTCCAGGATGCCCTCGCCCGAGAAGTACTCACACTTCTCACGCTCCGTCGCGAGGTATCGATAACCCGGATGAGCGAGAACGTAATCCAACGCAATCAGCTTGTTCTTGATCGTGAACGGCTGCCGATCGCGGCGGTTTCGGTTGTCCGGCTCGCCGATCGTTGCGTAGAACGGCTTTGAACAGAGGTGATAGATGACGCGGTTCCTCGCGTGCACGATCGGCCTCGCATGTTGATTCGCAATTAGTCTCTCGATCAGGGAAGCCGCACGCCAGCCCCGCTTTCGCTGGATGAATGCGTTAAACTGCCGGCGCACAAAATAGCCGCCGTGAAGCGCCGCGGTTACCAGAAATGTTGCCTCGCTTTTCGTGTAGCCAAGGCGCTCGATGGCGTCGACTCGCTCTTCGTTCGATGGCGTCTGGTCGGTCATAACGAGAGGATCTCCGCAACGATGTCGTGGTCATCGAACACTGCACTCAGATGCCCGGAGGAAGTCGCGTTCGCTGCATAAAACTGGAATCCTGCAGCGGCCTTAGCTCGAACGTGAGATCCGCGGTAGTGTTCCGTGGCCAACTCCAAGTCGACCTTCGCCATGCTCCCGTCACGGGCCTGGTACTCGATACGGAGGTCTGGGAGAGGAATTTTCCCCTCTACCACCTGAAGACCGTTTTCCTTTGCAATTTCTGCCTGCCGCTCGGCGTACGCCATCGCCGGCAACTCTCTTGCTTTTGCAAGCGGTGAGTAGACCTTTTGCTTTAGCTCGTAATCCAGAACGACGCGTTTAATAACGCCTCCCTCTGCTTCGATCCGAGCGGCTTCAGCCTGGTACATCCGGTAGATTGCGGCATCATGCCCCACTTCATTCGGCT
>CBDUBV010000007.1:0-52170 GCA_965365475.1 uncultured Chthoniobacteraceae bacterium
AAATACGGCTAAAAAACGCCTAATCGGCCTTTGTTATAAGAAACTTGGGCTAAGCGACGCCATCCAAACGAGTTTAAAAAATAGCCAACGCCGGCGGCTGTCAATTTCCAGGAAAGCATGTGCTCAGGGACAGTTCACGAAGCGGGGTGAAAGCTGGGAAGGAGGCATTTAAAGCGCGGAAGACCAAAACGCCCAGTCATTGATCCTTGGACCCAGTAATCTCCTGATACACCATGACTATAGTGAATAAACCTGCTGCCCCGACGGCTAGGAGCATTCCAAAATCCCGATTCCGACCAATGAACCATCATCAGCCGAGACCTTTGGAAAGATCGCGATCCTGGCGAGGGATCCCAACCACCTGGCAAAATAGGTTATAAAAACGGGCACAATTCCCAGAAATGGAGTGGCAAAGGCGAAGAGGAACACCGGAAGAATGCGGCCAGTCTTTCCTCGCTGCACCCATCGCATTAGCCGATAAAATACGGTGATACACATAACCATGCATGCCAATAACGCGACCCAAAACACAACTGTCTCGACAGTTTTGTTCATTTAGATTTCACGGTTGTAGAGTCGGCTGGACTTTATGGCCGACGGTCCAAGGCCTTCCCTGACAGCAGGAAAAATGACGCGGGAAGCCGTTGGGTCCACTGGCCCGTTCGCTTTCATCTTTTTTGATTCAGTTTTGCCAGAATAGCCTTGTGTTGCTTGAGATACTGCAGGGTTTCCCCCGCGTCCAGTGGTATGGAAAGTCGTTCAGATAACCAAGGAACTTGCCGTCATCTTCCTGCCAGTAGGTGAATTTAGTCGTCATAACAGGAGATTACTCAATCACCGAGGTGTTGTCCGGTATTTTTGTGAGCGTCCGCATTCAGGGACTGAATGGCGACGCGCAAGAAACCAGGGAAGGTGGATTGGGATGAGAGTCTCTCAACTCGGTTAAACGCATGACTGTAATTATATTAACTTTTGATCAGCCGCCGTCTTTACAAGGTTTATTCGGCTTCTTCATTTCCTTCTTCGTCAAGATCGTGGATCTTGCAAATGATCTCAACGAGGCTCACTCCCTTCGGAGTCAGAGAGTATACGGTTCGCGGAGGTAGTTCCTTGAATTTCTTCTTATGCAAGAGCCCATAGGTAGTAAGCTTCCGAAGGCGTTCGGAGAGAACCTTGGTTGATATCCCGGCGATATGCCGTTCCAGAATTCCAGGTCGATCAATCCCTTTTTGAACTGCAACGAGCACGGAGACGGACCATTTGCACCCGACGACTTGCTCTAGGCATTCGTAATCCTTCCTGGATTTTCTTTGATTTTTTTCTACCATGATTACCAATGTTTTACACTAAAAAGTGCCCTCCCCACCAAAAAGTGCCCTCTATCTGCTTCCTGAATCATCGCATATCCTATGGCCTTCAATCGGGATGAGCCCGATTGTCTAAAACCAAAAATAGGAATCACAAAATGAGCAAAGCTATATTCTATCATGCCGGTTGTCCGGTTTGCGTCGAAGCCGAACAAAAGGTGGCAGAGTCCATCGACAAAAGCAAATACTCGGTGGAGATTGTCCACCTTGGAAAAAACAAAAATCGCCTTCAAGAGGCTGAGCAGGCGGGAGTGAAATCCGTGCCGGCGCTGGTTCTTGATGGCGTCCCGTTCCATATCAATTTTGGTGCAAATCTCATTAATTTGAAATAAAGGCTGGCTTCGATTCATGAGCCCTCCCGCGCGTGCGTGGGAGGGCTCGTTTTTTTCCGAACGTTGAAGGAATGGCGCACCGGGGGGGAAAGCCCGGGTTTCATCTGGTCGGCTTTCTCGGCGTCGTCATCTCCGCCGTATTGGGCTTTTTATTGTCAGAATAGGTCTGCATGGCTTCCGGTCCGACCCAGAGTCAACGTGTCCGGCGTGATTTTGTAGATTAGGATCCAATCAGATGCGATGTGGCAATCACGCCATCCTGTCCAATTACCTGACAACGAATGATCGCCACAGCGATCAGGCAAGGTGCCTCCCGCAACAAGCAGATCCACGATGACCTTGAGCTTGTCCAGATTTTTGCCGCGCTTCTTCTGCTTCTGGCGCAGTTAAAAGTTGCGTTTCGATGGAGGCTGTTAAATCCCACAGCTGGGAACGAGTTTTAAGACATATACGCCCTTTTTCCCGCGACACATCTCCCCGGTGAATTTGTTTCTTATGTTCCCGGGTCGCGCCCGCTCTCCGGCAGGCCCCCGCGATTACTCGTCCGTGACAAACGACATATAACCCTGCTAAGGGCTGAGAAAGCCAGGTGTAATGGCACTGGCTCGCAGTGGAATAAAGACCGGAAAACCCTGTTGACCCTTCACCTTCAAAGCATACAATTACCGCCTTATGGGATTGATCAAAAAACTGTTTTGGCTCGCGGTTTTTGCCGCTGCCACGTTTGGCTGGGTCGTTCTTTTTCAGCATGGCCCGTCCAACTTTGAAGAGGGCGTCAAAGTGGAATGGGAAAAACTGCGCAACCTCGCTCCCTTCGAACGACCAGCAGATAAGAGCGACGCCATCGCCCAATAGCCCAAGCCCAGCTCTTCCCGTTCCCCTCAGCCTGTTTATCTCCCAAGTATGCCAATCAAAACCGAATCGGACCTCTCCCCAAACGGGCGCAACCTTTGGCTCAAAGCACTCAGTGCCATCGAACTTAAAAACTACGGCTACGCGATTTCGCTCCTTCAAAACGTGCTGCGCGAGACGCCCGAGTTTCTTCATGCCCGTCAGCTTCTGCGCAAAGCCGCCATCGGCAATACCAAGGGCAAAAAAAGTTTCCTTTCCGGACTTGGCGGTGCCGGGCTCGGAGGGTTTAAAAACGCAGGGCTGGTAAAAAAAGACCCGCTCGCTGCGATGGATGCTGCCGAGAAAATCCTCGAGACCGACCCGGGCAGCACCGCTGGCAATCGTCTGCTCAAAGACGCTGCGATGGCCGCTGGCCATCCCGAGATCGCCGGGTTCGCTCTGGAGACTCTCAGCGATGCGAATCCGAAGGACCTGAAGATCATGCACGAACTCGCTGCTCATTATCTGGAACATAATGAGCCGGAGAAATCGCTCAACGCCTTCAATCGCATTCTGGAGATTGCACCCGCCGACATGGTGGCCATCAAAGGCAGCAAAGACGCCTCGGCAAAGTTATCCATGAGCACCGGTGGATGGGAGACCGCAAAAGATTACCGCGACCTTATTAAAAACAAAGAGGAAGCCGAGTTGCTGGAGCAAAAGAACCGCGTGGTCAGAAGCGACGAGATGATCGAAAGCCAGTTGGCCGAGCTGGCACCCATCTACGAAGCCGATCCGAGCAACATCGAAGTCGTCCGCAAGATCGCCGCGCTCTACGAGCAGAAAGGCGATATCCCCAGTGCGATCAGCTACTACCAATGGGCCGGAGAATTAGGCAAAGGGTCCGACCCCGCGATCATGCGCAAAGTGGCAGACCTGCAACTGCGCGTGCATGAGGAAGAGATTCAAAGAATCGAAACCTGGCTTGCTGCCAACGGACGCGAAGGCGAAGAAGCAGAGGCGCGAATGAAGGAACTTGAGAAATTAAAAACCCGCATCGCGGAGATGCGTCTGGAAGAAGCGCGCAAACGCGTGGAGCGCAATCCGACAGATCTTCAGTTGCGCTACGAGCTGGGGGAATTGCTGTTCCTTACCGGAAATTACACCGATGCCATCCCCGAGCTGCAGCGTGCGCGGCAGAACCCGAACGCACGCATCAAAGCAATCAATCTGCTCGGTCAATGCATGGTGAAAAAAGGTATGTTCGACCTGGCCGCAAATCAGTTTCGCGAAGCCGCAGCAGAACTTGGGCAGATGGATGCGCTCAAGAAAGACCTGATCTACAATCTCGGGCTCACGTATGAGAAGATGGGTCAGAAAGAGAACTACATCGAAGCGATGAAAAAAATCTACGAAGTGGATTTCGGCTACCGCGATGTAGCCGCACGCGTGGAGCAGAGTTACAGTGCCTAAGGTTGCCTAAGGTTTCCCCGCAGGCTCATATGTGCCGCGCGTGACACCGAGTTGCGACTTCGCATGCAGCAGGCGAGTGAGTTCCTGACCGCCCGCCTCGCCGTTTAACAGGCGCCGGTAAGCCGCGATCACCGAGCGGGTTTGCGCCGCGTCTTCTTCGAGCAACTCAACGCGGAATCTGCGCAGTCCGCTCCGATGAAATTCCTGGAAATAATCAGCCCCAGTTTGCGCAGCAGCATTGAACAATGTGTTCCGACAACCCACGTCCGCTCGCAGAGGATGTTCCACGCCCACTCGATCGCGCAACTGCACGCGATGCCGGTCGCAAGGCCTGCCACAGTTTGTATGGTCAGTGCCATCGGATAGAAAAGCCGCGAAGACACAATGCTCCATATGAAACATCGGCATGTGCTGGTGCAGGGTAAGCTCAAACCAATGCGGCGGGCATTTTGCCACCATCGCGAGCACCTGTTGTACATTGAGATCGTAGGACACGGTGACCCGATGCAGACCAGCATCGATGAAGAATTCGGCGGCTAGCGGGTTTGCGATGTTTAATGAAAAATCGCCTATTTTTTCCAGTGGCTCATGTTTAAAAAAATGCAGTCCGCCCAGATTTCGTATCAGTACTCCATCGGGCTGCGCGTTTGCGATGAGCCGAAAGAACCCGCTCTCGCCAGACTTTTGGATTCTTGGCGTGGCCAGCAGAATACGTGCGCCCGCCACGCTGCGCACGAGTTCCACGGCATGGCGGTAGCGACGGATGTCCTCGTAATCCACCATGAGGTTGCGCTCGCCGCATTCCAGTGCGGCAAGCAACTGCGCGTCGCTGCGGCACAGGATAGTCAGTTCGCAAGGGTCCACCTTGCGCGGGTGCTGCGAGATGCTCGCGAGCATGTTCTGCAAGGCTCCATTGGCAGCGGGTCGCAGAGGGCGCACGGCGCGTTCCAAGGCCGCAGCCGCCTCGCGCCGGAGCTGATTTATCGCGCTCAGCGGCAGGATTACATCGCCTTCCAATTCCCATCGGAGCTGGCCCAATTGGAACGGGCTCTCTCCCATCCGCTCGAGATGTGCGCGCAGTTTTTCCGGAGTCAGCGGCGCAGTCCTCGCAGCCTGCAATACGAGGGTGGAACTGCACGAGACCACGCAGCCTTGCGCTCGGAGTTCCAGCTGCATTGGCTCACCCGCTGCTCCGCGCACGAGCCCATCCGCCGCGATTTTTTTCACAGGCACGGACGCGGCGTAACTGTGGCGCAGTTGCCTGGCCAACGCAGGATCGCTCGTTTTCCAGACGCGATGTCCGGGGCGGATGCCATTGCAATCGAGGTGATCGTGTTTGAAAAAGAGTCGCCTTCCGCGCACGGCATACACTCTGCCTCCCTGCTCAGCATTTGTATCACCCCCGGTGTCAAATACCACGCCATCGCCCGGCGCCACTGCGGCATCTTCTGCAAGCTCGACGTAGTCTTTTGCCACAGCAGCCACACGCCCGAGATACGCTCCGCGTTTCTTCCCGAATCGCGCGGGGACCAGCTTCTGGTGATTCACGCCATGCAACCAACCGGAATGGAATCCGCGGGAAAAAGTCATTTGCAGCTGGTATCTCTCGGCCGCGCTCAGCTTCGCCGGACGCTGTGCGAGCGCGTCGTCGATTGCACGCCGATACACCTGAGTCACAGCCGCAACATACTCCGGAGATTTTAATCTGCCCTCGATCTTGAAGCTCACCACGCCTTGCTCTATCAGGCTTGGTATTTCCGCCGCTGCTGCCAGATCCTGCGGCGAGAGGAGATAACGCCGATCGCCCAGCGGTCGCGTCACTCCATCCACCACAAGCTCATAGGGCATGCGGCACGCTTGGGCGCACTCGCCACGATTGGCGCTGCGCTGCCCGAGCGATTCACTCGTGAGGCATTGGCCGGAATACGCCACGCATAGTGCTCCATGCACAAAGACCTCCAAAGGGAGTGTGTCTGCAAAGCGCTGGATTTCACGCAGCGAAAGCTCTCGGGCCAGCACGATCCTTTCCACGCCGAGAGCCTCCACCAATCGGGCACCTTCGGGGGAAGTGATTGTCATTTGCGTGGAAGCATGCACCGCCAATCCTGGTGCGACTTGCCGGGACAGCCGCACCAGACCCACATCCTGCACGATCAATGCATCCACTGCGGCAGCATCCAAGACACGCAAATAGGATTCCGCGTCCTGCAATTCATCTGTGAACACCAGCGTGTTCATCGTCACGTAGCCCTTCACGCCGCGCCGGTGCAGATAGGACATGATTTCAGGCAACTCTTCCTCCTTGAAATTATCTGCGCGCAATCGTGCGTTGAATCGCGGCAGACCGAAATAAACAGCATCCGCCCCGTTGGCCACTGCGGCTCGCAGGCAATCCCAATCTCCCGCTGGCGCAAGTAGTTCCGGTTTCACTCCCTGCACATGCACCGGGTTCCGCACGGGCTCAAGTGCAAAAAATCATTATATATGCGCGCTCATGATGTCCGCTGTCGGATGTGCGTCATCGTGCGACTGGATAGGTTCGATATGGCTGGTCACATACGGCGATGGAGAAATTGCGGCGCGAAGTGCATCCTCTACTCTCGTTGCGATCCGATGCGCGGCATCCAGGGTGAGATCATCGCGCATGAGTAAGTGGAATTCCACAGCCTGTCTGTCGCCAAGCGGACGCACTTTCAGTTCATGGTAATCCATGTCCCCTCTGCTCACGATCTCATCGAGTGCCCGCACGATTTCTTCGCGTTGCGTAGTTTCCACTTCATCCATCAACCCGCCGATGGAGCGCTTTAACAACCTGCGCGCAGCCAGCAGGATATTTGCACCCACCAGCAAACCGAAGATCGGGTCCCAGTAAGCCCAGCCTGTGAAAATAGTGAGCACCAAGGCCAGCACAACTCCCAGGCTGGTCCAACAATCTGTGAGCACATGCTGCGCGTTGGATTCCAGGATGAGTGATTTTCTAACCCGACCCAGCCAGAGCAGCCATCCACCCAGTGCGCCATTGATCACGGTGGCCAGCAGGGTGAGAGCCAACCCCAACCTCACATGCTCGAGTTCTGGCCCGATCATCAGCCGACGCACGCTTTCATAGATAATGAACACCGCCGCCAGCAGGATCATGCCGCCTTCAAATCCTGCGGAGAAAAATCCGATCTTTGCGTGTCCGTAGGCGTGCCCGCGATCTGCGGGTTTATGCGAGAAATGCATACTGTAGAGAGCGAACAACACCGCAGCTACATGCACGACCGATTCCGCAGCATCGCTCAGAATTGCAGCCGAGCCGGTCATGGCCCACGCGCCAGTCTTGAGCAGAAGCATGAAGAACCCCACCGCTACGGAAAACCGCATCGCAAAGATCAATTGATGATGCTCGTTCTTCATGTGCCGCGAAGTGGTCAGGAAGTTTTAGATTTTAAACGAACCACTGCAAGAGAGAGTTTTTTTGTTTCCGTTTAGTATTCTGCACGGAATACTCCACACACCCCCCCCATTCCGCTCTATGCCTTTATTTATGGACATCTTCCGCGGCTTGCTCGGCATCCTGACCTTGCTGCTGTTGCTGTTTCTTTTAAGCGCAAATAAACGACGCATCAATTGGCGGCTGGTGGCGAGCGGCATCGCACTGCAGTTGTTTCTTGCCATTCTGCTGCTGCGCGTGCCCCAGGTGCGCACTGTGTTTGAGATGGCTTCCGGTTTTTTTGTGGAAGTGCTGGGGTTCACGCGGCAAGGTGCCATGTTTCTTTTCGGCGGACTTGTGGCCAACACCGAGAGCTTCGGGTTTATCTTCGCGTTCCAGGTGCTGCCGACGATCATTTTTTTCAGTGCTTTGACTTCGCTGTTGTACTACCTCGGCATACTTCAGCGGATTGTGTATGTGTTTGCATGGATTATGAGCCGTGTCATGGCGCTCTCGGGGGCGGAGAGCCTGGCTGCGGCAGCCAATGTATTTCTCGGCCAGACGGAAGCACCCTTGGTGGTGAAGCCTTACATTCCGCAGATGACCCGCTCGGAACTCATGGCACTCATGACTGGCGGCATGGCGACCATCGCAGGTGCCGTGCTCGTGGCTTACATCGGTCTCCTCGCCGGCGACGACCGGGCGCAGCAACAAATCTTCGCGACGCATCTGCTGGTGGCCAGCATTCTGAATGCACCCGCAGCATTGCTGGTGGCGAAAATCCTTATTCCCGAGGTCGATCCCGTTGATCGCGACCTGCTTATTCCCAAGGAAAAAATCGGCAGCAATGCACTGGACGCGATCGCGGGCGGAACCACCCAGGGGCTTTCGCTTGCACTGAATGTGGCTGCGATGCTGCTGGTATTCATCGCTCTGGTGGCCATGTTGAACGCACTCATCGGTCTTGTGGGAGCAGGCACAGGTCTCAATGGCGTGGTGGAGAACTGGACCCAGGGCAGATTCGATGTGCTGTCCATGCAATCCATCCTCGCGTTTGTTTTTGCTCCCTTCGCATGGATCATCGGCGTGGACTCGCAGGACATTCTGATCTTCGGATCTTTGCTTGGAGAGAAGATGGTGATCAATGAATTTGTCGCTTACACCTCGCTGGCGGGTGTCCGCGAGAATGCTTTGTTTGCAGAACAAAAGTCGCTTCTCATGGCCACGTATGCGCTGTGCGGTTTTGCCAATTTTTCCTCCATCGGCATACAGATCGGTGGCATCAGCGTGCTCGCTCCTGGCAAGCGCGAGATGCTTTGCTCTCTCGGCGTGCGAGCCATGATCGGAGGCACCGTGGCCACTCTTCTCACCGCATGTATCGCAGGCATGTTGCTATGAGAACCCTGCTCAGTCTTGCAGTCGTTGCGCTTACTTCCTGCGCGCACAGGAGCACCCCGACCGCAGCCAGCGTGGATCAGCAGCACTTGGTAAACGCCACTTTGTGGCAGCAAAGCTCTGGCGAAGCGAAAGCTTTGTTTTACCAAGGCTACAACAGCGCTCGTCGCTCTCTGGAGAGTCAACTCGCCTCGCGCCGGGATGGCAGGCCGGCAGCAATCATTCTCGATCTTGACGAAACCGTGTTGGACAATTCCCCCTACCAGGCTCGTACGATCCGCGACGCTATGAGCTTTCCCGAGGGCTGGAGCGAATGGGTGCGGGAAGAACGCGCCCAAGCATTGCCCGGCGCGATTCCATTTCTGCGCTATGCAGATTCTCGTGGAGTGGCTATTTTCTATGTGACAAACCGGCGCAAAAACGAAGGGGAACAAGCGCCCACCATGCGCAACCTTCGACGCCTCGGAGCACCGCAGGTGCGTGACGACCGCATGTTTCTGCTTACGGACACCAGCAGCAAGGAATCTCGTCGCCGCCAGATTGCGCAGCGTTACGACATCCTCCTGCTCATTGGCGACCAGCTCGGTGATTTCGAGCAAGCTTTTGAAAAACAAAGTGTCGATGAGCGCAATGCCATGGCCCATGAGCGCCGAGGTGAATTTGGCGAGCGCTACATCATTCTTCCCAACCCCATGTATGGGGACTACGAACAGGCCTTGTATGGCAACGATAGCACACCAGCGCAGCGAGCATCGAAGCGGCTTCGCGCACTAAGAGCGCGCTGAACCAGAGTGCATGAGAGAGGCTCTCATGCAAACTGGTCGGGGTGACAGGATTTGAACCTGCGGCCTCCTGGTCCCAAACCAGGCGCTCTACCAAGCTAAGCTACACCCCGAATTCTGCACCACCATCCCTCGTTGCGACGCATGGTCGTGCTAATATGTATGGCTTCTCTCGCGAGGCAAACAAATTCGACGGCATTCTCTGTCCACGCAATTTCTGGGTGGAAGCTTTCCCCGGAGTGATCTGCTTGCATGTGTGGGTCGGATAAGGTAAACCGCTCTGCAGGTCCATTTGTGGCTCCGCATGCATTTTCTTCACCCACATCTTTTCGCGCTGGCCCAAGCGGCAGCCGATGAACGCGGAATCTCTCCGCGTCGATGGATGAATTGGTTTCTACATAAAGACCCTGTTGCATTCCAAATCCCCGTGATCACTGCGCTAGTCATGGCTGCGGTCGCAGTATTTCTCTTAATCCGCCTGATTCGGAGGCAGCAGAATCTTGGGTTTTCCTACGACCATGCGGAGAAGCATGGCAAGGCAATCGCCAATCCACATGTGCCGGAGAAAAAAGATCTGCCCCCATTGCAGCCCTCACGGAAACGAGCTTTGAGCCCGGTTGCTCCAGATATCGATACTCCCCGTGGACCACTCCGGTTTGGTCCTTCTCGTGAATCGGAGGAGCACAGCGAGCCGCCACATGGGGAATCCAAGTAACGTGGCAACTCCCAATGCCAGCCCGATGGCTGTCCTTTGGCTGCCAAGATGCACTATTCGGTTTTACTATGAAAGTTTCTGATCTGCGCGGCATCCTGCAATACGTTCCCCGATTTCGTGACCGCATATTTGTGATTGCGATAGATGGAGAGATAGCCGGCTCGGAGAATTTCTCCAACATGTTGCTCGACCTGGCTGTGCTTCGCTCATTGAGCATCAAGGTGGTGCTGGTGCATGGGGCGGCGCATCAGATCGAAACGCTGGCGGCAGCACAGGGTGTCACGATAAGTAATTCCGACGGCACGGGGGTCACCGATGAGGCTACATTGAATATCAGCCTCGACGCGTCCACGCGGCTGACGTTGCACATCATGCAAGGTCTCACTGCGGTGGATTTGCGGTCCGCACAGTCCAACTGTATCATTGCGCATCCGGCAGGAATCATCCGTGGACAGGACCTTCAGCACACGGGGAAAGTGGAACGCGTGGATGCCAAGAGTCTGCATCTTTTTTTAAATGAAGGCATAGTCCCTGTGATCCCGCCGTTGGGGTTTGATGGCGAGGGACGCACATTTCGGGTAAACAGCGACAGTGTCGCAATCGAGGTGGCTGAGGCGTTGCGCGCGGCCAAAGTCATTTTTCTTTCTGAGTATGACGGTCCGGAGATCGGTGGGCGCACAGTGCATCAACTTCCGGTGGCGGAAGCTGAGGAACTGCTGCGCGGCCCCAAGCCGATCAGACCCGCGAAGATTGCTTCCAAGTTGGAACATGCTGCCCGAGCGTGCCGGATCGGTGTGCCTCGCGTGCACCTGCTGGATGGTAACGTAGATGAGGCGTTGCTTGCAGAAGTCTTCAGCGCGGAAGGTGTCGGAACGATGATTTATTCCAACGAATATGAGCAGATTCGGAGGATATTTAAAAAAGATGTGCGCCGTGTGATGGCACTCATCCAGCAATCGGTGCAGGACGAAGCACTCATGCGCCGCACTCGGGTGGACATTCTTTCGCGCTTGGGAGATTATTATGTGCTGGAAGTGGATCGCAACATCGTCGGCTGCGTAGCACTGCATCCGTATCCAGATACGGGCCAGGCGGAGCTGGCCTGCTTGTATGTGTGCCGCAGCCATGAGAACGAGGGTTACGGCAGGAAACTGATCACGTTTGTGCTGAATCTGGCGCGCGAACAAGGTTTCCGAGAAGTCTTTGCGCTCTCGACTCAGGCGTTCATGTATCTGCAACAGAAGGGAGGATTTGAGGAAGCAAGTGCCGACATTTTACCTCCTGGACGTCGGGAAAAATACGATCAGAGCGCAAGGAATTCCCGCGTATTACGCAAATCGGTGGCTTAGCCTGGTTGCGCTTGTAGGGTGCCTTGGGATGCGGCAGGAGCTGATCAATTAAAAAAATAAATCCAAGCCGAGATTAGAATGACGAGCAGGAATGCGGTCCACCATTGCATGTATCGCTTCGACTTTCTGCGGCGGCGTCTCACGGGGATGGGGGATATGGGAAGATTTTTGCCGGTGGAGAGTGTCTGGGGCTGCGTTACGCGTGGGGTGATCTTCTGGGTATGCGTGGAAGGTCGTCCGGGCATGGGGCCGACATTAGGTGCATCGGGGGGCGGTTGCACCTCGCGGGATCGCGGCGGAATCACACTGCCTTCACGATATTTGGGATTCTGCCGGGGCTGCGGTGGAATGCGCTTCATGGTTGCGAGCGCATTGCGGTGTGATGTTTTCCCATGGTTAGTCCCTGTGTAAAAGTGCGCGGTAGTGTTTAGAAAAGTGGTGGCTCTCGCGGGTGGACTGAATTTACCGGGCAGATTCGATTTTATCGACACCAAAACGCCTGAAACGCGCGGTCCCAGTTGCGGCTACTCACAGCATGCCGTGCCGCCTGGCTCATGTGTGTGCGCAAAGATTCCTGGGCCGCCAGTTTTTTTATGGCCTGAGTGAACCCGGCGATGTCGTGTGCACGGACGACGAACCCTGTCTCTCCGTCCACGACCAGTTCGCTGGGCCCGCCCATGTCGGAAACGACACAGGGAAGTCCGCTGGCCATGGCCTCAAGGATGACATTGCCGAAAGTATCGGTCGTGCTTGGGAACACAAACATATCCGCCGATGCATATGCCTGTGCAAGCACCTCGCCTTCCAGGTAGCCAGTGAAGATACCCCCTGGCAATGCTGCCTCCAGCTCCGCACGAAAGGGGCCGTCGCCGACGAACAAGAAACGCACACCGCCCCCTGCGGATTTTATTTTCCGCTCAATGCGCACGATGTCCTCGAGATCTTTCTCTTTGCTGATTCGGCCTACGTAAAGTGCTCCCATATCCCCGTTCTGTAGTCCTCGAGAGCGCCAGAACTGCGCATCGCGCCGGTCTGGACGGAAGAGTTTCAGGTCCAAACCGCGCGGAAGAATGCGAATTTTATCTGCGGGGATGCCGCGCTCGATCCAGCACCGGCTATAGTGCTCGGAGTTCACATACACCAGATCGAGCTGAGCGTAAAACCAATGCATGAAATTCCACGTCAGCGTTTCGAGGAAGCCGTCGTCGGTAAGAATGCGGACGTATTGTGGAAAGTCGGTGTGGTAAATGCCGCTGGTCTTTAATCCAAGCATCTTGGCAGCCAGCAGGGAAGCCAGGCCTGTGGGTCCCGGAGTGCTGATGATTACTTCGCTGAAGTTCTCGCGCTGGATGTAATCGAGAATCTGCAGGACCGGGGGGAAACTTAACTTTTGCAATTCGTATTCTGGGAGGGCGAACTGTCCGATTGGATGAAAGTTGTGCACCGGGATGCCATGATCGTGCGGATGCGACGTGCATGTGAGCACTTCCAGATCAACGCCCGCATGGGCCCCGGCACTGGTCATTTCCCGGATCGTGGTGGCTACTCCGTTGACATCGTCCAGGGTGTCGGTCGCCCAAGCGCGCTTTGTGTTTTGCAGAAATGGAGGCAACTCTCCTACCACATCCATGCAGAGCGATTCCAACCAGCGACGCTTGGGAGTCTGACTTTGGAATGCGTAAATATACGGCCCAAGCATCGCCACCATGGGCACCAGAGCACTGATGCTTTGCATGCCCTCGATCGGGTTGCCAGAGGAGAACTCCCGCACGCAGCGTTCGAAAAATCGAAATGCGAGCTGGTTGGCAATGATGTTCGCCATAAGAAAAGCGCGCCGCTCGGGTTCTTCCACCCCGGCCGTTTCCTCATTGAGTATCTGCTTGAGATCGGGTTTGCCAATGTAGTCGGTAAGCTCTTTCCAGAGCGAGGCGTTGCCGGGTTTTGCAAGCTCGAATATCTTTCCGCTCAGGATGCCTTGTGTGACGAACCCGATCTTCTCCATCATCGTAAATTCTGTGGGATCGTGCCCTTCCATAAATCGGGAGAAAGCTTTTTCGATAAGATTGGTTCCGGGATTTGGTTTTTTTACAAAACGATCTTTGCAGTAAAAATAGATCGTGTTGTAAAGGCTGTGCGAGAGGGCGAGGGGAGTGCCACCTCTTCCCGCTGCCGTGCATCTGCCTTGCCAGATTGCATCCAGCATGCCCGGAATAGTTTCCGCCTGCACTTCTGTCCAGGCAGATGCCGGAAACAACCCCCCGTGATCGTCGGAGCCGCCGAGCAATACCTTTTTCCACGGCTCGGGATGCGTCGGGATGAGTCCGTGCCGGGCAGACATTTCCTCCATCAAGCTCGGAGTGAGCTTGCCCAGCAAAAATTGAAATGTCTGGCTGAACATGACGTCGCGCAGCCCATTGAGCCCCTCAAAATGCCGGAATAACAGCAGCAGCTTTTCCAGATGTGCTCGCTCAAAGTGTTGCTGCACTCGATACAAGGGATGCGCCACTGCATGCGCGATACGCTCCTGTGCGAGCCAACTTTGGAACTCGTAAATATTTCTCCTGAGACTGCTGATCTCGCGATGCTGCGACTCCGTGATGCCCCACACCAATACATGCACCTTGCAGCGGTCCTCGGGGAAATATACGGTGACTTCTTCGCTGATAAATGTGCCGGGTAAATCCGCTATCTCCAGGCAGCCATCGATGGCATTGTGATCGGTGAAAGTGACCGCATCCATACCTGCCTGGCGAAGCAAAGAATAAAGTTTGCGGGGATCGGTGACGCTATCTGGGAAATCCAGTTGCCGCAGCAACCACTCTGCGGATCGCTGACTGTGTCTGGTGTGAATGTGCAAATCACACTTCATGAAGCTTGGGCATTGGAAATGGTAGAGTCATGCTGCACTGGACCGTGATACGCCATTCGCTTCGAATCGTCCAGTGCAGGCTCCGGGGAATGGGCGGGTATTGCTCCGGCGTTGCGCTCTGGTGGGAGGGGACTATTTTCGGGAATCGCATAGCTGCTTCTCTCCCCGGGCTCCAGGTTGCAACGCACAGCTTTGGCCATCCACCACCCGGCACCCACATGCTTGGAGATTTTTCTCGCTTTGCCTCTAAATTACGACATCCTTGACCTCTCTAAGCATGATCCACCGTGACTACTTGATTATTGGCGCTGGTGTTGCAGCAGCCGCTGCATGCGAGGGAATCCGGCAATACGACAAAAAAGGCAGCATCACCCTGGTCGGTGTCGAGTCGCATCCCCCCTATGCCCGCCCACCGCTCAGCACCGAGTTTCTGCAAGCCGCACGGCCAGACCCCACCAAGCTCTACCACTTTGATCATGCGTGGTATGCCAAAAACAAAGTCGAGCTTCGTCTGGACACCATCGTGAAGCATTTCAACGTCGAGAGGCGTCTTGCAGTGCTTGGTCCGGGACAGACCATCGAATTTAAAAAAGGCATCCTTGCCACGGGCAGTCGTCCCAAGCGTCCAGCAGTGGGCGGTATCACCCTGGGCAATATCTTTTACTTCCGCAGCATCCGCGACGCGCTGGCCTTGAAAGAAGTCACCGCCGTGGAAAAAAATCTGCTCATTGTCGGTGGAGGTTTTACCGCCGCAGAAGTCGCATCCTCCATGGCCAAAGCAGGTGTCAAGGTCACGCTCATGTGTAAAGACCCGTTTCTCTGGCAGAAACGAGTCGATGCCGCCACGGCCAAGTGGCTCACCAATCTCTTCGACCGCAACGGCGTTCATCTCATGATGCACGAGACCCTCAATGGCTTCGAGGGCAAAACCATCGTCCGCAATGTGCAGACCAAAAGTGGCGAGCGGTTTCCGGCAGCCGCTGTGCTCATGACCATAGGCTCTGAGATGAATCTTGAACTCATCCAAAACACTCCACTTAGCAGCCCCAACGGCACGCCCGTAAACGAATATCTCGAGACCGATGAGAAAGGGGTTTACGCTATCGGCGACATTGCCCTGTTTCCGGACCGCATATTCGGTGGCGTCCGCCGCAATGCGCACTATAACAACTCCCTCGCACAAGGCTCCCTGGCCGGGGCCAATATCACAGGAAAAAAACGCCAGCGCTTTGAATACGTGCCGCATTTCTCCTCCACCGTGTTCGGGCATCGATTTGATTTCATCGGCGACTTCAGTGCCACCCCGCATCGTGTCGAGATGGATGGCGACCACGACAAAGCGAAGTTCACGGCGTCCTACTATCTTGGCGATAAACTCACCGGCGTGCTTCTGTGCAATCAGCAGCCCAAAGCCATCCTCGAAGCCACCGCTCTTTTCAAGCCAGGCAAACGCTGACCCACCTCACGTAGTTGTCCGCAGCCCGCTGACACATCGATCCCGCGGCGCTGCCGGATCGTGCTCGGTATGCCGTGCTCCCGCAGCACCGCCTGAAATCCAGCAGCACCACCACTCGCCACGCCATCATACCCGCACGTCGGGTTCAGCGGGATCAGATTCACGTGCGACCGTATGCCGTGCAACAGCTTTGCAAGCCGATGCGCTGTCTCCGTCGAATCATTCCGGCCCTCGATCAGCGTCCATTCAAAAAATATTTTCCTACCCGTCAGCGCCCCGTATTCCCGACACGCTCCGAGTAATTCCTCCAGATTCCAGCGGCTGCTCACCGGCACCAAAGCCGCTCGCTCTTCCTGCGTGGCCCCGTGCAGACTCACCGCCAGGTTCACCCCGCTGGCAACAAGCCGGCTGATCCCTGGCACCACGCCCACCGTGCTCACGCTGATGTGCCGCGCACTGAGACTCAGTCCGCGGCGATCTGTGAGGATGCCTACAGCACCCAACACAGCATCGAGATTATGCAGCGGTTCGCCCATTCCCATAAACACCACATTGCGGACCGATTCACCATGAGCCAACGCGCCTTGGGCATACAACACCTGCGCCACGATCTCCCCCGTAGAGAGATGCCGCACAAAACCCATTTGTCCCGTCGCGCAGAACACACAGCCCATCGCACAACCCACCTGCGAACTCACGCACACCGTACGCCGCCCAGGATAGCACATCAGCACCGTCTCCACCGTCTGGCCATCCTGCAATCGCAACAAAAATTTTCGGGTCAATCCATCCGCGCTAAGCGTCTCCTGTGCCAGCTTGGGCAAGCATGCCTCATATTCAGTCTGTGTCTGCATCCACCGATGCAAAGGTGGTGCCAGGTCCGTGCTATCGGCTCCTCGATAAAGTTGTCGCCATAGAGCTTTGGCATGCATAGCCGCCACACCTGCACCCACCAGTTCCCGCTCCAGCGCGGAGAATTCCAGATCGTAGAATGACGATGCCATCAGCTTTCCGCACCCAGCCTGCGTCGGTCCAGAGCCTATTGCGGCGGCTGCAGCATAAACACACTCGCCAGTGCCGCTCCAAATGCCAACACACTCACGATTGCAAACGCCATCAGTGCCTTGCCGCCAGTGTCAGATTTTTTTACCTTCCGCTTGAAAGACGATGCATTCGAGAAATCGCTCGGCACCGTGCTCGCTTCCGCAAGCTCCGCCGTTGGGTTCTCGGCAGTCGGAAGGGGACGCGCTTCGGAGGCATTCTCACTCATGTAGCGCGCCTCCACTTTTCCAAAACGGATGCGATCTCCATGGTCCAACACTGCATGCTTTGTCGGCTCGCCATTGACACGCGTGCCATTGGTGCTGTCCAGATCATCCAAAATATATCCGCCATCTTTGTGCGTAAGTGTGGCGTGATGACTCGACACCGACGCATCGTCGATGTGCACGATATTATCGTCCGTGCGACCGACCGTGATCACATCGGCTTCAAGATCGAATGACGACTCGCCGCCGTCCGGGAGGGAGACTATGAGCTTGGGCATGACGCAGAGCCTATCACCCTCACCGGGAATCTTCAATGAGTTTGGCAAACTCCTGAAATAAATACCCGGCATCATTTGGACCCGGTGCCGCCTCGGGATGGTACTGCACACTCATCACGGGATGTTCCCGATGCCGCATCCCCTCCACTGTCTGATCATTTAAGTTCACGTGCGTGATCTCCACATTCGACGGCAAACTGTCGGGGTCCACCGCGAAGCCATGATTTTGCGACGTGATGGACACCTTGCCCGTCCTCAGGTCTTTCACCGGCTGGTTCGCACCCCGGTGACCAAACTTGAGCTTGAACGTCCTGCCGCCATAGGCAAACCCCAGAACCTGATGGCCCAGGCAGATGCCAAACAGCGGACGCTTGCCGATCAGTTCCCGCACGTTCGCATGGATATAATCCAGTGCCCCAGGATCCCCCGGCCCATTGGAAAGAAACACCCCATCCGGATTCCGCGCCAACACATCCTTCGCAGAGGTATGCGCAGGCACCACCTCCACCTGAAACCCATGTTGTCGCAACATGCGGAGGATGTTTTTCTTCATTCCGAAATCGTAAGCCACCACGCGGTGCCGCACCGGAGCAAGCACCTCGTAAGCCTGGCCAGCAGCGGGACTTTCCGCGCCTTGCACCAATGTCCACCTGCGGCTCAGGGAATCGTCCGGGTCCCATGCGTATGCAGACTTTGGAGTGACCTCCTGCACGTAGTCCATGCCCACCACACCTTTGCCTTCCACAGCCATGCGCACCGCTTCCTCAGGAGAGACCTTGTCCCCAGCCACGAGGCAGGCCTTCATCGCACCCCGCGTGCGCAGATGCCGTGTCAGAGCCCGGGTGTCCACGCCTTGGATGCCGGGGATATTCCAATGCAAAAGATATTCCTCGAGCGACCGCTCCGATCGCCAGTTGCTCGCCACCGGACTCAGCTCTTCGATTACAAACCCACGAACATGCGGTTCTGAGCTTTCCTGATCCAGCGCATTCGTGCCGTAATTTCCAATCTGCGGCGCCGTCATCGCCACGATCTGCCCGCGATAGGACGGGTCGGTGAGCACCTCCTGATAACCCGTCATGGAGGTATTAAAGCAAATCTCACCTACTGCCGGCCCCGCCGCACCAAATGCCTGCCCGTGAAACAGCCGACCATCTTCCAGTGCCAATATCGCTTGCATAGTTGCGGACACTAAACCGGGCTCGCGTTGCGCGAGAAGTATTTATTTATGCAAAACCGCAAAGCCTTATCGGTTGGGGTAAAAGCAGATGGTTCGTCCCGCGTATCCTTCTTGAGTGCATCAAAATAAATTCATTTTTCTGCTTTACACCACGGCTGAACATTCATGATAAACAGCCTCGGAATCTTCCCATGGAAGGTGCCCTTAACCCAAATAAAACCAAATGAAAAAAACCATCCTAAGTGTTATGGCTGTTGCAGCCATGATCGGAACCGGATTTGCTGGCACGTACAGCAAGTCTTTTAAACAACCCGTCATCGAAGAAGCAGTCGCCTGCTTTGCTGATAACGAATTCACATTCGACGTGTTCGCAACCTACCAGCACGCTGATTCCTCCGGTTATTATACCGACGGATTCGGTGGCGGCGTGGGCGTGAACGCATTCTTCGCCCGCTACTTCGGTATCGGTGTGGAAGGATTCTGGAGCGAAGAGTCTGCTGAAGACAAAGTCATTCACTCTGTGAACGGCATGGCGATCCTTCGTTACCCAATCGATTCCATCTGCCTGGCACCTTACGTGTTCGGTGGTGGCGGCGGCATCTTCAACTCCATCAACAGCGAAGCTTACTTCGCCGGTGCTGGTCTGGAGTATCGCTGGAGCCCAACCATGGGCGTATTCGGTGACGGACGCTACACATGGACTGAAGAGAACGACGTGGCCATCTATCGTTTGGGCCTGCGTTTTGCATTCTGATTCAAGCCGTAATCAGTCAACCTATTATCCAAGAATGCCGGGACGAAAGTCCCGGCATTTTTTTTGGACGATACAGGACTCTGAGGAAAAAAGTAGCCGGGGAATGGCTGGGAAACACTACCGCACCTTCATTCGCATCGGTGGTATCCGAGATTTGGTGCCTCAGTATGGTGCCCTGCACCGAACCGGCTCCTGGTGAACTTGTGGCCCGATGGGCTGGAGCTACTTAGAAAAAACAAAGCCGGCAGTCGGACTCGAACCGACGACCTGCTGATTACAAATCAGCTGCTCTACCAACTGAGCTATACCGGCACTGTTGCTGACCCTTTTCTTGCCACCCTTATTACAAAGGTTCAAGCGCAGTTTTCCCCGAAGCATCTTTTTTTAATTCCCCAGGCTCGCGGCGATGAAGCCACGGAATAGCGGATGCGAGGAGTTCGGCTTGGACTGAAACTCGGGGTGATATTGGCATGCGATAAACCACTTCGAATCCCGCAGTTCGATCACTTCCACCAGGCCGCTCTCGGGCGATATGCCAGCAATGACAAATCCTTTATCCTCCATGATTGAGCGGTAGTTGGCGTTAAATTCATACCGATGTCGATGCCGCTCCAGAATCTCCCCACGGCCATATAACGCGTGCGTCCTGGAGCCTTCCAACAACTGGGTAGGCCAGAGCCCCAGCCGCATGGATGCCCCCTTGTCCATCACCTCTTTCTGCTCTTCCAAGAGACAGATCACCGGGTGCGGGGTCTTGAGATCGAACTCGGTGCTGTTCGCGCCTTCCAGCCCGCACACATTACGCGCAAATTCGATGGTGGCAATCTGCATGCCCAGGCAAAGCCCGAGGTAAGGCACGTCGTTCTCGCGCGCATATTTTGCGGCGAGAATTTTCCCCTCAATGCCGCGGTCTCCGAAACCGCCTGGCACGAGAATGCCGGCGGAATTTTTTAAATGTTCATCCGGTCCGTGGTCTTCCAGGTCTTCCGCATCCACGAGCACCAGATCGATACCGCAATCGTTCGCCGCCCCGGCGTGTGTCAGCGATTCGTAGATGCTCTTATACGCATCCTGCAACTCGATGTATTTGCCTACGACCGCGATTTTAACCCGGCGTTTGGGGTAAACAATGCGGTGAACAAATTTCTTCCAATCCGCCATGTCAGCGGGCGGCACCTCGAGATTTAAAAGCTTGCAGACGGTGTCATCGAGACATTCGTTCTGCAGCATGAGCGGCGCCTCATAGATGGAATGCTCCACGTCGAGCCCTTCCACCACGGCCTGCAAAGGAAGATTGCAAAACATGGAAAGCTTCTGGCGCACATCCTTGTCGAGCGGATGTTCCGTGCGGCAGATGAGTATCTGCGGTTGCAGACCGATCTCGCGCAGTTTGGCCACGCTTTGCTGGGTGGGTTTGGTCTTCAGTTCGCCTGCTGCTTTGATAAAAGGCACCAGGGTGACATGCATGATGATGAAATTCCCCGGGCCCACATCCAGCGTGAACTGGCGGATCGCTTCAAGAAATGGCAGCCCTTCGATGTCGCCAGTCGTGCCTCCGATTTCGGTGATGATGATGTCCGCTGCCTTGTTGTCGCCGGCCTGCCGGATGCGGGCCTTGATCTCATCGGTCACGTGCGGAATGACCTGCACTGTTTTGCCGAGATAATCCCCGCGCCGTTCCTTGGTGAGCACGGTTTCATATACCTGGCCGCTGGTGAGATTATTGTGGCGCGTGAGGACGCAGTTGGTGAAGCGTTCGTAGTGGCCGAGGTCGAGGTCGGTCTCGGCACCATCGGCCAGCACATAGACTTCGCCGTGTTGAAAAGGATTCATGGTGCCGGGATCGACGTTGAGATATGGGTCGAATTTTTGCAGGATGACCTTGAGCCCGCGATGCTCCAGCAAGGTTCCAAGTGCAGCGGCAGCAAGTCCTTTTCCAAGGGAACTTACCACTCCGCCAGTGACAAAAATGTATTTCATGGGATGCAAATTAGGGCGCGGATGTAAATGGGGTGTTGTATCTGGTGCAAAGGAAAATGCAAGTTTCAGCGACATCTGCGTTATGGGGTGTCGCTGATTACCTGCATTCCCCGGACTGGCGCGAACCGCAATCTGTCGGTCTCCGGACTCGTTGGTTGATCGTGCATATTTTACGTTTGACCTTGATCGAGCAACGTCCAGATTCTGTCGCTCTTATGGATGGAGCTTTGGACCCGTTGGTGCCGCACGAAGGCTGGCATGTTTTGCATTTGTTTTACCGCGTTGAACACGCAGCATGGCAGGAATTGCCACGGGAAAATCAGCTGTCGGCGCGCACGCAGTTTGCCTCGCTGGTACAGGAAGTGCGCAGCGCAGACACCGTGCAATTGATCACCATGAGTATGGTCTCGCCGAAAGCCGATCTCGGTTTCATGCTGGTCGGACCTGATCTTCAATTGCTAAACGCATTTGAAAAACGTCTAACTCTTTCTCTTGGCGCCGACATCCTGACCCCGGTGTACAGCTATTACTCACTAACCGAAAGCAGCGAATATACAACTTCTGGCGAAGAGTATGGCGCAGAGATTGCGCCTGATAAAAAGCCGGGCACGGCGGAATACGAGGCTGCAATGCAGGAGTTTCGGGATCGCATCGCCAAATACACTCGGCATCGATTGTACCCTGCGTTGCCTGATTGGCCGGTCCTGTGCTTTTATCCGATGAGCAAAAAGCGCGAGCAGGGGCAAAATTGGTATGCGTTGCCTTTTGAAACACGGCGTCAACTTATGAAAGGCCATGCGGCGGTGGGGCGCCGATGGTCGGGGAAAATCCTGCAACTGATCACTGGCTCCACTGGCCTGGACGATCACGAATGGGGGGTGACGTTATTTGCTAAAAATGTCTCCGATGTGAAAGGCATCATCTATGAAATGCGCTTCGATCCGGTGAGTGCTGATTACGCTGATTTCGGAGATTTTTTTATCGGGCTGCAGATGCCCGTGCTCCAGCTTTTCTCCCGGCTTCAACTATGAGGTGCCGCCGTGGACATTCCGCCTCCGGTGTGCTCGGGAAGATGCTCTAGACACTCTTGGGGTCGCTCAGCTCGGCGCGCAGCCAGCGGTAGCCGAAGCCTTCGATGTCCAGGTGGATGCCGCCTTTTTTCAATCTGATGCCTTTGCTGTGGTGCAGCATGTCTTCAAAAAAGTCTCCCTGCACGTCCGTGCATCGCACTTCGACGGACAATGCTTCGCGGGTGAAGTTGAATAGCGCGACTGTGGCATAGTCTCCTGATCGGCAGCAATGTGCAAAGATCTTGCCCGGCTGGGAGGTCTCCAACGGGTGCCAATGCCCTTCGCCGATCTCGGGCAGTTCTTTGCGCACACGGATCATGTGTTCCATCCAATTTAAAAAGGAATCCGGGTCCCGCTGCTCATCGCGCACATTGAGTTTGCGGTATCCATACGTTCCTTGCTCGATGACTTTGCGAAAAGGTTTCTCCGCTTTGGTGAATCCGCCGTGCTTGGTTGCGGTCCACTGCATGGGCGTGCGCACGCTGAAACGCTCGGGCTCATCCAGATTGTCACCCATGCCGATCTCTTCTCCATACCAGAGCACGGGAATGCCGGGCGCGGAGAAGATGAAGCTGTATGCCAGCTCCATGAGTTTGCGATCTCCTTTCACCATGGGAGGAAATCGTCGGCGTATTCCGCGGCCGAAAATGCGCATGTCTTCATCCGGCGCGAATCTCTCGAAGATGCGTTGCTTCTCACTTTCGGTGAGTTGGGTGATGCTTAGTTCGTCGTGGTTGCGTACGAAATTCACCCACTTGGCGCAGCGTGGAGGTTGCGGCAGTATCTTTACAAGCCGTTCGATGGGTTCCGCAGACTCGTCGGTGAGTGCGAGGTAAAGATGCCGGTTCAGCATGAAGTTGGAGATGAGATGCAGTCGGCGTCCGTCACCGAAAAATTGGCCGATTTCGGTGGTGGGCACATCCACCTCGGCCAGCATCACGGCGTCGCCTTTGCGCCAGGAGATGAATTCGCGGATGTCATCCAATAGCCGGAAACAGCTCTCCGCGCCATTCACCGGGTCGCCTTGCTCGATCAGGAAAGGCACAGCATCCACTCGGAATCCGCTCACGCCAAGGCCGAGCCAGAAATCGATGATGCGTTTGATCTCGCTGCGCACATCGGGGTTGTCGGTATTCAGGTCGGGCTGGTGTTTGTAGAATCGGTGCAGATACCAAGCCTTGGCCTCTTCGTCGTAAGTCCAGATGGAATCTTGATAGCCAGGGAATACGACGAGGTGCTCGGTATCACCGGGATCATCTTCGCGCCAGATGTAGTAATCGCGGAACTTCGAATTCTTATCGCGTCGCGCTTGCTGGAACCACGGGTGAGATTCCGACGTGTGGTTGAGCACCAGATCGATGAGCACGCGGATGCCCCGATCGTTGGCCTTGCGAATGAATTCCATGAACCTGCCGAAATCGCCCAGCTCGGGGTCGATGCCGAAGTAGTCTGTGATGTCGTAGCCGTTGTCGCAATCCGGGGTGGGATAAAAGGGCAACAACCAGATGCAGGTCACGCCCAGACCTGCGATGTAATCGAGCTGGCCGCTGAGCCCTTCGAAATCGCCTTTGCCATCATTATTGCCATCCATGAAGACATCGACATCGAGGCAATAGACCATGGAATTGGTGAACCAGGGATCAGTTAGCATGGTGAATTTTTATTTTAGATGTGGCAGCACGTTGGCACCGAAAAAGTCTATGAACGCTTCCTGGTTGGTGCCGACCTGGTGGAGGTGCAGCTCGGTGAATCCTGCTTCGACATCCTGCATGAGCCAATCGACATGTTGTTGTGCGCTGGAAGAAATGCGCAAGCTCTGGTGCATATCGGCAGGGCGTACATGTGCGGCGGCGGAATCGAATTCGGCAGGAGTCCGGAGCGTGGAGAGTACATTACTCGGGAAGGCATTGGTCCTCCACTGTTTGTAGGCTTGTTCCTGGGCCCGGGCGTCGGTGGTGTCCCAGCAGAGACCCACTTTTACCATGAGCGGTTTGTTCTCGCCTCCATGGGAGCGGAAGGAGTGAATGATCTTCCGGGTTGCTTCTGGTGGGCGCGATGTGGTGAGCAGGCCGTCGGCCCATGTGCCCATCCACGCTGCAGTGGCCTCGGTGAGCGCGGCGCCATAGAGCATTGGCAGTTCCTTTGGCAGTGTGTAGAGTCTCGCTTCCTGCACGGTGATATGGCCGCGATGAGTCACTGTCTCGCCAGCCCACAACGCGCGCAAGATGTTTGCTGACTCCAGCAGACGCTCGTTGCGCTCGTTTTTATCGGGCCAACGTTGGCCCACGATGTGTTCATTGAGTGCCTGTCCGCTGCCGATCGCGAGATGGAATCTGCCTTCGAACATCTGGGCAAGGGTGGCAGCGGCCTGAGCGACGATGGCCGGATGGTAGCGCATGAACGGGCAGCAGATGGTGCGCGCGGGCAAGTCGGTGGCTTGCATGGCAGCTCCGAGCCATGCGAAAGAAAATCCGCTTTGTGCCTGGTCTTCACTCCACGGTGCAAAATGGTCGGAGCAGAAGAGTGCCTGGAAACCTGCTTCGCGGGCTTGTTGAGCCAAGTGAAGAAGATGAGCGGGGGCGAACTGCTCGTGGGAAGCGTGGAAACCGATGGTCATGGGCAAGGAAGATCGTTTATCGATGCCGACTGGATGTGCCAGAGCACATTCTTATGCTCCACATTGACACTCAGATTCCACTGTGAAACTCTGCTACGCCGCCGGGATATGTAGGAGCTGCAACTCTGCGGCATTCAGTTGGACCATGCAATTACCCGCCTCATATCGCTGCAAATTGCTGGAAGGCTTAGCTGCGATTATCTTCGTCGGGCTGGTGCTAGGGTGGCATGGCTGTGTGGCTTCCAATCTCGCGCAGCAGCAGGAGCGGTTGATGCCAGGCGAGGCACCTGCTACCGCGACCACGGGCTATCGAGTTTTTCCAGACCCGGACATTTACACATGGCTGACCTATGCGAAGGAAGCGAAGGTAAGTGGAGCGTGGCGCATAAATCACACTCTGGCGGATAATCCGCCCTTGGGACGTGAAGCGCACTGGAACAGCCTGAGCATGTGGTTGCTGCTGGCTGCGGGTTGGGTGCGGCAAAAATTTACGGGCGAGCAGTTTTACACCGCTCTGGAGAATGGTGCTTTTGGCGTGAATGCCGCGCTGTTTCTTTGCACTGCGGTAGTGTTTTACGTGATTGGCAGGCGACTCTTCGGCGCGGTGGCGACATGGATCGGGCTTGTGCTGTTGGGCAGCCTGGGCACGATGTTGTGGACTTTCCATCCTGGGCGTCCGGACCATCAGACATTGTATTTCCTCGCTGCGCTGGGCACGGTCGGATGTCTGTTGCGCGGGGGCTTCGGATGGGTGAAGCGCGAGGGGGCCGATGATTTTCTGCCCGATGCCAGGCAGGCACGGCGATGGTTTATCGCGAGTGCGTGGTTCGGTGCAGCGGGCATGTGGTTCGGCGCGTCGGTGCAGATCTCGGTGCTTGCTTTTATCGGGCTGTCCATGTTGGGGCTCATCGCGTTTACGCCGCGTGAAGAATTCCGCGACGATGCCGAGTTTCTGCCTGAGCTATGGCGGACATGGGGGATCGCGGGAGGCCTGGCGACGGTTCTTTTTTATCTTGTGCAATATGCTCCTGGCGCGATGGGCATGCGGTTGGAGTCCATCCATCCCGCGCATGCTGTCTCGTGGATCGGAGCGGGTTGGTTGATCTCGCTGCTTGCGCGCTGGCGCATGGATGCAGGGTTCGGTTTGCTTCGGCGTCGAGCATTCTATATCGCGTGTGCGCTGGTTCTGGTGTGGCCGCTTGCCACGAATCTGGGGCCGGAGTCCTGGCACATCCTGCGCGATCCTTTGATCGTGCGGTTCCAGACGCGCACAATGGAGGGTATGCCGCTCCCAATGGCACTCGGTAAGCAGTGGCTTGGAAAGTTCTTGGCGGAAGCTGCTTTGCTGCCGTTGTTGATAGTGCTCGTTCCAGCATTTGCAGCTTCGCATCGCATGCCGCGCGCGCTGTGGACGAGTCTGCTTTTCCTGTGGATATCTGCGATGGGCTATCTGCTGCTGACGTATTGGCAGGGGCGGTGGGGAATGCATTGGAACATGGCTGCCGTGTTGCTTGGCTGTTTCGCATGGCGTCTTGTGCCGGTGCTGTGGTCGGGCCGCAAACAGACGGTGGCCTTTGCACTGCTCGGCACCGTGATGCTTGGGTCTGCCGGATGGAGTATCTGGCGCATGGGGCAGGATCTATATTTGCAAAATAATAATCGCGTGATCATGCCGATGATGGTGGATGGTCTCTACGTGAAACGGCTGGCGGGGCTGATCCGAGCGCGGCACGGCGAGGACGATGTGGCGGTCATCATGGAACCGACCTCTGCGCCTGCGCTCTATTATTTTTCCGGAATCCGGTCGGTTGGGTCGCTCTTCTGGCAGAATGCAGAGGGGCTCCGGGCGCATCGAGATTTCATGGTGTCCACAGATCGCGCGGAAGCACTCGAGATCGTGCGTGCGCGGCACGTGGACTATGTGATGGTGTGGGAAAACTCCGTCAGCATCACATTCTCGCTTTATCTGGCCTTCGGCGAAAAGATCAAGGACGCGCGAGGCGATTTTCTTGTAAACACGCTGGTTAATGGCGGCCCGGTGGTGCCGTCCTGGTTGAAAGAGGATTACGAATTGATGTATGCGGCGGGTGCGCCTTTTGCCGACCCTTTGCCTTGGGGCGTGCCGCAGATGCGTATATACAAAGTGGAAGACGTGGGCGAGTGATAGGCCCGGGATTTCGCCCGTGTTATTTAGATTTTTTGTATGAACATGTATATTAGAAGTCTGGCTTGTATTTGGCTGCTCTTCCTTGCGGCGTGTGCCACGGGGAAACAGCGCATCCCGCAAGGGCAGAATGAACAGGCTCAGGTGGCCTTACGGATGGCGCAGAAAAAATCCGCGCGGATTGAGGATCGTATAGGGCGTTATCTCGAGGCGGCTGATATTGCATCGCGCGACCTTGGAGCTGACGCTTCCCTTTCGCGCGGCATATATAATACCGCTGTGGCGGAGCTGGCCGACCTGTTGCAGGAGCACCCGGAGGAGTGGGATCGGAGCGCAGCAGAGATGTTTGGGAAATATGAGTTGCGGGTGAATGATGGCGAGGGTCGGGGAGTGTGGAAGCCCGGCTATTTCACCGATCTGGTGCCGACGAAGGACGTTTCGTTCAAGCACGTGCGGCGCAAACTTATCAACCCCGGGGTGGGCGGCACGCTGGTCGGTGTGCACAAGACGTCGGGCCTGCTGCGTGAGCGGAAACCGTTTGAAGCCAAACAGGGCTTTCTGGCTCCGGTGTCTGCGACACTGGATTTCTCGGGCTCGGAAGCGGAACTCACGCTGTGGGATCCTGCTGTGCATGCCACGGTGAACGTGCGGGACGAGACACACGCCCTTGCTGCGAACTTGACTGCCCCAATCGCTTATCAACCTTTCGGTCGCGAGTTCTGGGATGGGCTGATGGCGATGGTGCAGGTGGAGAGGTTCACGGAAGATGCGGGGCTTTTTATGCTCCAGCCTTATAATCCGGACAGGATTCCGGTGATACTGGTGCATGGGCTGGCTTCGACTTCGCAAATGTGGTTCGATGTGATCAACGAAGTCGAGAGTGTGCCGGAATTGCGCGGACGATTTCAATTCTGGGTGTTCCGCTACCCTACAGGAAATCCGATCACGTTTTCTGCTGCGAGGCTGCGTCGCCAGCTCGATGAGCTGGAAACGTTGTACCCCGGCAGCGGCGACCTGGTGCTCATCGGCCATAGCATGGGCGGACTCGTTTCCAAGATGCAGGCCATGGATAGCGGGCGGTCATTGTGGGATGCCACGATGGGGAAACGTGCGGATGCGCTCTATGCCAGATTTGATTCGCAATCAGCGATCAAGCAGGCACTGGTGTTTGAGGCGAATCCGGATGTGGGGCGGTTGGTTTTTATCAGTGTGCCTCATCGGGGCAGCGAGCTGGCGATCGGTGCGCCCGGGCGGATTGCTATGCGGCTTATCCGGCTGCCTACGGACATCGTGCAGTTGGTGACCTCCTCGCTGGCAGAGGTGTTTCGAGGAGATGACGGACGATTGTTAATGCCCAATGGCATCACAAGTCTTTCACCAAAGAGCAAGATTCTGCGTGCTCTCGACCGTCTGCCCATTCAGGCGCCGCACCACTCGATTATTGGCGACCGTGGCCGGGGAGACACGCCGGAGAGCAGCGACGGCGTGGTTCCCTACTCAAGCTCGCACCTTGATTCCGCGCAGAGCGAATTGATCGTGCCTGGCGATCATGGTGCTTACGATCGCCAGGACACGATTCAAGAATTGATACGCATCTTGCGGCTACATATTGGACGTAGCGCGGGGTGATTTGCGTGCTTTAGGGAAGCAGCTCGGAAACCATTTCTTTTTCTTCTTTCAGCTCGCCGATGGTGGCGTCGATCTTTTCCTTGCTGTAGGCACTGAGTTCGAGCCCCTGGACAATGCTCCATTTCTTACCATCGGACCGAATGGGGAACGAAGTCATGAGGCCTTTTTCAATACCGTAACTACCGTCGCTGGCCACAGCCACGCTGAACCATTCCCCCTCGGGTGTCGGCGTGGTGAGGGCGCGGACAGTATCGACCACTGCATTCGCTGCTGAGGCGGCGGAACTCAAACCGCGTGCTTTGATGATCGCGGCACCGCGTTGCTGCACGGTGGGGATAAAAGTTTCTTTAAACCATGACACGTCGGAAATGACTTCGGTAGCGGTTTTGCCTGCGATTCTGGCGTTGGCAAAATCGGGGTACATCGTGGAGCTGTGGTTGCCCCAGATGGCGAGGTTTTTCACCTCTGTCACGTCCACACCGGCTTTGATCGCGAGCTGAGTGACAGCGCGGTTTTGATCGAGCATGGTCATGGCAAACCACTGGTCTGCTGGAACTGCTGAGGCGTTGTTTTTGGCGATCAGACAATTCGTGTTGCAGGGGTTGCCCACGACCAGAACGCGGACATCGGGGGAGGCGTTCTCCGCGATGGCTTTGCCCTGCCCGGTAAAAATCTTGCCGTTGATGCCGAGCAGATCTTTGCGTTCCATGCCTTGTTTGCGCGGCACGCTGCCGACGAGAAGTGCCCAATGGACGCCAGAAAAACCTTCCGCGAGATCTGCTGTGGCGGTGATTTTTTTCAGCAAAGGAAATGCGCAATCCTGCAGCTCCATCACTACGCCCTGCAAGGGTTCGAGGGCTTGAGGAATCTCGATGAGACTGAGTTCGACGGGTTGCTCCGGTCCGAACATGGACCCGGAGGCGATGCGGAAAAGAAGTGAATAACCGATTTGACCGGCAGCACCGGTGACAGCGACTTTGATGGGAGTTTGCATAGAGGGTAGCAACGGTATCCGACGCAGGCGCGCGTTGCACGAATTTTTCGGTCCAAGTAGGCGGGATGCCCTGACACGATGCGTTGCGCAGTTGGATAGTGACATGCTAGCACAAATACATGGAGGAATATGAAAAGCGTTTTGCCGGGGTGGGGCGCCTGCTGGGTGCCGACGCCCTGCAACGCCTGCGCAATGCTCACGCAACAGTGATCGGCGTCGGCGGCGTGGGATCGTGGGCCGTGGAAGCACTCGCCCGTTCAGGCGTGGGTGCGTTGACTCTCATCGACATGGACGATGTGTGCATCACAAACATCAACCGACAACTCCCCGCACTCACACATACCGTGGGCATGCCCAAAGTGCACGTGCTCGCGGAGCGGGTGCGCACCATCTGGCCAGGATGCGATGTGCGGGCGGTCCCTGTTTTTCTCTCGCAGGAGAATGCTGCTGCATTGCTGGCAACGCCATGTGACGTCGTGCTCGATGCGGTGGATCGCACGGTCATCAAGTCTCTGATCATCGCGGAATGTGTGAGGCTGGGGCGCAACGTGGTGACCGTGGGTGGCGCGGGCGGCAAATGCGATCCAACTCAAATCCGCACCGGCGATCTCGCTTTCAGCCATGGCGATGAGATGCTGCGACAAGTACGCCGCGAGTTGCGCAGGCACCATGGCTTCCCCGGTGACGGCGTGGAGTTCGGAGTCGGAAGCATATTTTCTGCGGAGAAACCACGGTTTCCCTGGAGCGATGGTTCCCTCCGCATGGAACCAGAGAAAGGCACGAATTTAAAATTGGATTGCTCCAGCGGATTTGGCACTGCGGCTTTCGTCACGGGCGCATTCGGATTTGCGGCGGCAGGAGAAGTGATTCGGAGGATGCTACAGTAGCGCACTATGGACGAACTTTTTGCGACACCAATCGATACCGTTCCCGCTGCACACGGGCCGCTCGCCACACGTATGCGCCCGCGAACACTGGCAGAATATGTCGGCCAATCGCACCTTCTTGCGCCTGGCTGTCTGCTGCGACGCGCTATCGAAGCGGACCGTTTCTCAGCACTGATTTTTTTCGGCCCACCAGGCACGGGCAAGACCACGCTCGCACGCATCGTTGCAGGCACCACCAGCTCGCATTTTGAACAACTTTGCGGCGTGGAAAGCAGCGTGGCAGACATGCGCAAAATCCTCGCCGCCGCACACAACCGACTGCGCACCAGCACTCGGCGCACCATTTTATTCATCGACGAGATTCATCGCTTCAACAAATCGCAGCAGGATGTGTTGCTGCCCGACGTGGAGAACGGCACCATCCGGCTCATCGGCGCCACCACGCACAATCCGTTCTTTTATGTAAACAGTCCGCTGGTTTCCCGTGCACAAGTCTTCCAGTTGGAACCCCTCCCGCCGGAGGATTTGATTGCGCTGCAACGCCGCGCATTGGTCGATGCCGAGCGTGGCCTGGGTGAACATCAGGCGGAAGTCTCTGCCGAAGCACTGCAACATCTCGCAGTGATCAGCGACGGAGACGCCCGCAAATGTCTTAACGCGCTGGAGCTGGCGGTGCTCACGACGCCGCCCGCACAAGACGGTCGCATCCATGTCGATCTGCGAGTGGCGGAGGAGAGCATCCAACGCAAAGCCATCGTCTATGAGCGAGATGGCGATGCACACTACGACACGATCAGCGCATTTATAAAAAGCATCCGCGGAAGCGATCCCGATGCCGCACTTTACTGGCTTGCAAAGATGCTGCATGCAGGCGAGGACATTCGATTTATTGCGCGACGTCTGGTCATTGCCGCAAGCGAAGACATCGGTCTCGCGGATTCCAATGCACTGGTGGTGACTGTCGCTGCGCAGCAGGCCGTGGAGTTCGTCGGCATGCCTGAAGCCGAATTGATACTCGCGCATGCCACGATCTATCTGGCCACGGCACCCAAGAGCAACCGTTCCACCATTGCCATCGGCAAAGCATCCGCAGAAGTGCGGGAAGGTCGCACACTGGCGGTGCCTGCGCATTTGCGCGACGGCCATTATCAGGGAGCCAAACGCCTCGGCCACGGCAAAGACTATCTTTACAGCCACGATTTCGAAGGCGGCTATGTGCCGCAGGCTTATCTGCCCGAGGGTAGAGTCTATTACGAGCCCACGGATCGCGGCATGGAAAAGCGGATTAAAGAACGGCTCGAATACTGGCGAGCCGCGTTCGATGCCAGCCAGCACACGTAGTCGAAGTGTGGCCCGCCCAGCATTAAGAAGATGGAGATGCAGGTTTGCCTGCCCAAAACGCCTTTATACTTTCACGCAGTTCCTTCACGTGCCGCACATGCACCGTCCGCCACCATCGCGGTAGCAAGCGTTGATAGCGACTTTCCAGAAACCGCCGATCCAATAGCACCACTACTCCGCGATCCGTGGCGGATCGAATCACGCGTCCCACGGCTTGCAGGACGCGGTTCATGCCTGGGTATAAATATGCATACTCAAAGCCAGCGCCGCATTTTTGCTGATAATATGCGCGCAACAAGTCGCGCTCGAGGCAAAGCTGCGGCAGGCCTACGCCTACGATCATCGCCTGCTCTAGACGCTCACCCACCAGATCGATTCCTTCGCCAAATATGCCGCCCATCACCGCAAATGCATTTCCTGCCCGCTCAAACGCATCGAGATAGTCCATACGCTCTCGCTCGTTCATCGTGCTTGTTTGCATGCGAATCTCTGCAGACGCCAACCGCGCGTGCACACTCTCCATGTATTTAAAAGATGGGAAAAATGTGAGTGTATTTCCGCGACCACATTCCATCAACGCAGCCACATTCTCTGCGACCACTGGCAGGGTCTCTTCACGATTGCGGAAGGACGTATCTGCCGCGCCGCTCACGATAACCAAAAGATTTTCCGGAGGAAATGGCCCTGGCAACACCAGCTCCGCGCCCGTGCCGCCGAGCACGTCGCGGAAAGAATCCACTGGCGATAATGTGGCGGAGAAAAACACGGTGCACACACCTCTTTCCAATGCTTTGTTCAAGGCCGGTGCGGGATCCATGCAGAACAGCACCAACCGATCCGCATGCAGCAGAGCCCGGTAGCGAGCATCAAATTCCCCCAGCACGCGCTGGAACTTCAGCATGTCAAAAACCATGCCCAACAGCTCCTCACGAAACGGCGCGGGCTCGTTGTGCGCAAGCCATTCCATCCCCGCCAGCACTGCATCGTCCAGCACTTTCACCAATGTCTCTGGGGCTTGTTTCCATTGTAAGTCCACGGAAATTTCCTCCGACTCTTTCTCGATCCATGTCGCCAGGCGGGATAATGTGCGCGCGGCTTTTGGCAAAGCTCGCCCGAGCAAGTTACGCACCGCTCGCAGTCGCTGCGCCGACAACTCTGCTCCAAACATCTCCCGCGCACGATCCACGAGATTGTGCGCTTCATCCACCAGAAAAATGTAGTCTCCTGGATCATCAAAAAACCGCTTCAGATACGCCGAAGGATCGAACACATGATTGTAATCCGCGATGACCAGATCGCACCAGATTGCCGCGTCCAACGACAGCTCGAAGGGGCACACCTCATGCACCAGCGCTACTGCCTCCAACGCCGACCGATCCACGACTTCCTTGTCCAACAATTCCCGCAGCGCAAGTTTTCTTCGATCGAAATAGTTCCGAGCATAAGGGCACTCTGCCCGATCGCACGGTCCGCAACCAGCCTTCTCATCGCGAGCATCGCTACAAAAACATAGCCGCTCTTTTGCAGTTAGAATCGTGCAACGCACAGCGGCACCGGCAGCGCGCAGTTCTTCCACCGCTTTTTTCGCTACGGTTCTGCCAGGCGTTTTCGCAGTGAGATAAAAAATTATCTCCGCTCCGCCTTCGCCCACCGACTTCAGCGCGGGATACAATGCCGACATCGTTTTACCAATCCCCGTCGGTGCTTCCACAAACAACCTTCCCCGAGCACGCACCGCGCGATAGACTTCCACTGCCATGCGACGCTGGCCGGCACGGTATTCTGCAAATGGAAAACCCAACCCGCGCAGAGAATCATCGCGGCGTTTTATCCATCGCCAGCGATCCTCCACCCACACAGCGTATTCCGCCACCGTGGTTTCGAAAAATGTCTGCGCCTCTGCGCGTCCACATTCCTCGTCAAACTCCCGCGTCAGCCCCGTCTCCAGGTCCAGATACGTGATGCGCACTAACAACCGTTCCAGCTCCGGTCGATCCACCAGGTACATCCATGCATAAATGCGCACCTGCGCCATGTGCAGCGCATCGGCACCTTCTGGCAGCCCATACACCGTCTTGATCTCCTCCAGCATCTCCAGCCGGGCATTACTTCCCGGCAACACACCATCTATGCGTCCGCGCAGCCGCAACAAACCACCGCCAAGCATCAGATCCTGCTGGACTGACACTTCAGCCCGATACTCCGGCGGACGCTGGCGTTGCAGACGTTGGTGCCCGCGAGTGCCTTCCAGTGCCCGGCCCGGCGGCCGAAACACTGCATCCCCTCCAAGGCCTCCGCTACGGCATACGAAATCCACCATTTCCCGCACGGACACGGTCGCCACTGGCAACTCGCTGGGCACCTGCGGGCTCAACCTTTCTGCCGCGAACGAACAAACTCAAGAATCTTGCCGTCATCGCCCTTCGCTCCCCACACCGCACGCAGAAAATCCGCGCTGTGCACACGATTGTCAGCGAAAAACTTCCGGTCGCCCCCGCAGCCATACATGGTCTCCGAAGGCAACGCACCCTGCAGAAACGCTCGCGCCTTCTTTATCACTCGAGGCAGCCACACCACCCCATCCATCTCGTCTGTCTTGGCGGGCAGCGTGGAGCTGTCCAGCAGCTCGGTCGCCGCTGCCCCCTTCATTTCATAAAGAAAATAATCGCGCCGCGCAGCTGCCACCAACAGAAAAGTCTCCCACTCGGGTTCACCGTGATTCACCGCGTCTTCCGCGTAATCATAGACGATCTGCGCATTCAGCCCGATCGCAGCAAGCTGCTTCTTTTCCTCGGCGGTAAAAAAATCGTCCACACTCCGTTTTCCATCGCGATATGCCGCGACGGCTTTGTCATAGATTGCCCGCAATTCGCGGGGCCATGTAGTATTTGCCATAGAGCATTATCGTTACCCCGCATCCCAATATTTGTCTTTGGAAAATTTTTTTTCACCCATGCTGCCGACAAGCTGGTCGCAGATCCGTCCGATTGCTCTGCCAAAGCACTTTGAAAGCACTGCCCGCACCCAGCGGGTCCAGAAGATACCTCGCAGCTTCCTCCTGCAGACAAGCCTGGTCCACGTGTTGAAGTAGAAAATCTCGCTGCTCCATCAATTCTACCGTCTGCAAACCCAACTCCTGCCCCCATAATTGCAAGTCCGTAAAATTCACATCCGCCGTGATGTCCCGGCTGCCCGGATGCTCGAACACGCTTCGACCGGTGAGACGCTCGTGCTTGTCGTAAGCGCGCAGACTTCCCTCCATCCTGCCATATTCCGCCAGCTCTGCTGCCTCGCCACCGTAATCCACCGTGAGCATTTCTGTGTGCGCCTTGCGCGGAAGCCAGCCTCGCAGCCAATCACGATACGTGAAGTGCACCTCGATGCGACGACCATCTGGAGCATCGTGCCAGCGGGAAAGCAGGCTACTCGCAGCGTGGGCCACGGCTTCGGACAATGGCTGCACCTCGCCATTCATGTCCACACCCAGCTCGCGCCATCCATTTTTCTCCCACCGGAAAACACCTGGGGGGAAAGCATCTACAAATTCATTGCTGATCACCGCAGCGGGCCGATCAGCCACTGCGCGCGCCACGGAGTCGTGCCAACTGACGCAACCCGTATTTTCCAAGCGCTGTTGCTGCTCTTCCACAAGGATCGGCGATATCTCCACGATGCGGTAGTCCAAGGCTGAGCGAGCGCGGGCAGGCAACATGGATACTATCTGCTGCGCCAGACTGCCATCTCCTGCGCCGCATTCCACGACCAGCCAGCGACCATCCGCTGTGAGGTCGCTCTGAAGCCGCAGCAGCCAGCTCGCCACCGACCGCCCCATCGCTGTGTGCAAAGTTGTTGAAGTGGCGAAATCCCCGCGAGCACCCAGCTTTACGCCCGGTCGGCAGTAGTAACCTGTCGCCGGATCATACAACGCCCGGGCCACGAACGCTTCTATCGATTCCACAACATTAGTTCGCGACCAGATTGGCTTTCACATACTCAAAGCTCTGTCGCAAGCTATCGAACGGATTCCCCGAGCACGTGTCCTGTTCAATCACAAACCATTTGCAGCCCGACGACTCCGCTGCTCGCACGATGCCTGCGAAATCCAGCGTCCCGGCGCCGATCTCGCAATGCGTGGGTTTATTCTCGAGCGTAAACTGATAATCTTTCATGTGGATCACTGGCAGCCGACCGCTCATCCGCTCACACCATTTCACCGGATTGCCTCCACCGAACTGCACCCAGTAAGTATCGATCTCAGCCTGCAAATTTGCAGGGTTCGTCATGTCATAGATATGCTCCAGCAGAGGCTTGCCATCGACTTTTACAAACTCAATCGCGTGGTTGTGATAGCACAGCACTTGACCGGCTTTGGATAGCACCTCGCCCGCTCTGTCCAGATCGCGAGCCAATGCGCGCACGGCTTCGATGTCAGAAAAATCCACACCCGCAGGATATGGATATGCCGTGTAGCTACAGTCCAGCTTCTGCAATCGCTCCACGATCTGCTCGGGGTTTCTGCGGATCACCTCTCCCGGCTCGTGCGTTGCGCAACACACCAGGCCGTTATCTTTAAGTATGCGATTCATCTCCGACTCCGCGATCTGTCCCATGCCGCTGATCTGGACGGCTTGAAAGCCAATGTCCCGAATTATTTTCATGGACTGCGCAATGGCAGCGGGAGTTTTTATAAATTCGCGGACGGTATAGAGCTGAGCGGCTACTTGTGAGATATGCATGGAGGTTTAAATTGGCCGATGACTAGACGGAAATCCTCTTTTTTTTGCGGGGCTTGGAGGTCTCGATCAGACGCGAAAGATGACGCGCGTAGGCTGTGCCATTGATTGGCAACTCGATTGTTTTGTTTTGGAATGAGGAATACAAAAATGCATTCGCCAGTTCCACCGAGTGGATGCCCTCGTGCGCGGGTGTGATAAGTGGCTCCCCATCAAGTATGGCGCGCGCAAAGTTTTTCATGATGCCCTTGTGCTGCTCGCCATGGCCGCGAGCAGGGATGTTCACCTGCCAATACCCAGGCTGTGAAAAGCTGTGCGGCGTGCTCTGGCTGAATTCGCTCATCGGCGTTTCATTGCGCAGAAAGGTGATTGCGTCGTCCTCATACACCAGCCGCCCGCGCTCCGCAGTAATCTCCAGCCGGTTGGTGCCTGGTGCTTCGCCGGTCGATGTGATGAATACACCGGTCGCGCTATTTTCAAATTCGCAATATGCCGTCACGTCGTCTTCCACTTCGATCTTGTGATACCTGCCCAGCTTGCAGAATGCCCGCACCCGCACAGGCATGCCAAACATCCACTGAAACAAGTCCAGATTATGCGGGCATTGGTTTAGCAATACGCCGCCGCCCTCGCCGCCCCACGTGGCGCGCCATCCGCCAGAAGCATAATACGCTTCCGTGCGAAACCAGTTGGTAATGATCCAGTTCACCCGCCGGATTTCACCCAGCTCACCTTTGCGGATCAGCTCACGAATTTTGATATAATATTCGTCCGTCCGCTGGTTGAACATCGCGGCAAAAATTTGCTTGGGGTTCTTATGCGCGGCGATCAATCGCTCGCAGTCGGCCTTGTGCACGGAGATGGGTTTTTCCACCAACACGTGCAGGCCCGCTTTCAGTGCATCGATGCCAATCGTAGTGTGCGAGTAGTGAGGAGTCGCGATCAACACTGCATCCACAGCTCGCGACCTCAGCAGTTCCGTGTGCGATGTGAATTTCGGCACGGATGCAAAGTCTTCGAGCGCAAGCTTCGCCGGATCACCATCACAGATCGCTCCCAGCTCGGCACCAGGTATTTCATCTTGGAGCAAGGTGCGCGCATGCGGCAATCCCATGTTGCCCATGCCAATAATCCCGATACGGACTGTTTTCATAAATTAAAAACTGCCGGCAGAGAGTTTGCCGATCACATCCGATTTTCAATATCATAGTTTCATAAAATCTTTTGCAGCGCAGCTGCCATTACTACGGTGTGCTTTTTTTCATAAGCAGCATCTGTTCTTTCATTAAAAGCTTGTCCGGCTCTGACGTGATGCTCCAGTTTTCCACGTGAAAAAATCCGCGTTGATTTTGGGCGGCGGCATCCAGGGCTGCTGCGTCGCTTTGGGGCCTCCTCAACCGGGGGTTCCGAGTTACTCTGCTGGATCAGGCTCCCGAAATCCTCTCCCGATCCAGCCTCAGCCAGGAAGGCAAAATCCATCTGGGATTTGTCTATGGCCTGGATCGCTCCGGTGAGACCGCACTGCGACTGCTCGCCGACGGACTCCATTTCGCACCCGCACTAGAAGAGCTTCTCCAACGCGAGATTGATTGGTCTGCCCTCGTGTCCAAACCTTTCCGCTACCTGGTGCCAAGAGATTCCATGCTGGATGGCGATGAGGTTCGCGGGTTTTTTAGCATGCTCGCAGAGCGATGCAAGTTGCTCTTTTCCTCCTCCCGTCAGCTTCATTATCTTGGCCAGCGCAATCTCGAGTTTTTTAGAGAAACATCCTGTCCTGCCGAGGTGGACGATGGCTATTTTCAGGCAGCTTTTACCACCATGGAACTCGCAGTCGATCAATTACGCCTGCACCAGATCATCACTATAGCTCTACAGTCTCACCCGGAATGCTCTTTCCAACTCAATGAGCAGGTGGAACACATCGACGTGACGCTCCCGCAACCGCAAGTCACCACGCGGCTCGCTGACCAGTCGCGACGCGTTCTCCCAAGCGATATTGTTGTAAATTGCCTCTGGGAAAACCGCGACCAAATCGACCGCTCCATCTTTGCCGTGCCCAAGCCCAACCTTCGCATCAAATGCGGGCTTCTCATCGATCCCGATCCTGCGCTGGTGGATTCCTTTACCTTCGTTCATGGCGCTTACGGCGATGTGGTCGCGCGCAATGGAGCGTCCACTTACCTCTGCTGGTACCCTGTGAGCATGCTGGGTATGGTGGAAGACTTTACCGTGCCTTGTGCCTGGCAGCCACTGCTCTCGGGCAACTTCCCAGAATCTCTGAAAACAAAGTTGCTTGATCTTAATGCACAGGCGTTTCGCCGCATTTTTCCTGCATTGGGCGATCTTGTGCTACGACAGGTGCGAGCTGGTGTCATCGTCGCCCGTGGACATGAAGACATCGACCGCTATCGCAGCGAACTTCATTTCCGCAAGGACCCACCCATACGCCAGCATGCCCCCGGGTATTTCAGCATCGGCACAGGCAAATACACGAGCGCTCCAGCCAACGCCCGCCGGTTGCTTGAAGTTCTTTCGCGGCAATGATCCGCTTCGACAACAAGCTTCCGCCGGGCACGATCACCGTGCTTATCCCCGCATGGCACAGCGGACGCATGATCCTGCCGACTCTACGCTCTTTGTTGCGGCAAACTTTTCGAGACTTCACGCTCCTGATTTCACTGGACGATGCGTCGAACGATCCTCACCACACAGAAAATAAAATACTGCGACTGCTTGCCGCGACGCCTCACTCGCGGCGAACCATTGTCGTTGCTCAAAAGAAAAAGCTCGGGTGGGTGAAACACTGCAACTTCCTGCTCGCCTCCGTCGAGACACGGCTCGTAAGCATCCTTCCCCACGATGATCTACTGCGGCCCAATTATCTCGAGGCATTGTGTGCAGCCAAAAATACGCATCCACAGGCCTCTGTCGTCTATTGCGATCTCCAGCTCATGGGCGCATACCCGGTCATGCCCGGAGCACCAGGTCGGCGCACGCTCTGGCATTGGCAGCGACAGGTTGAACGATGGCTGCGCCGACCCACGCCACAGCATCTCGCAATCCAGCCTTCCATCACCGGCACACAAAAAGAGCGTGTTCGGGATTTGCTTCTGCATCACTTCAACGCACCCGCTTTTCGAGGCTTAGTTGACCGCGAAGTGATGGGGCACCTTTTGCCTTTGCCATCTCATTCGCTGGACCTTTTTGCGGCTGACACACTCTGGATGCTGCATATGGCACTCTCCGGCGACCTTATTCGGGTCCCGCAAATTCTGTATGTGAAGCGCGGTCATCGCAACAACACCCACATCCCATGGATGCAGACCGACCAGCCCAGACTGCGCCGGCAATGGCGCAGACATTGCACGCATTGTCGCGATATTCTGGCAAAAGAAATCGGCCTCACATGGCCCGTGACTCGATGGCTTGTGCAACGTCTTCTCCAGCGCAAGCAATCGCTATGGATAGGGCGAATTATCCTGCCTAGAACCCGCGAGCGGCGCAAAGCCTATATTCGCAGATTGTTCACTGCGGTATGAACCTGCCTCCTTCGCCCGGTTCATACCGGTGCACAGGCAGATTGGAAAAAATCGGGCTCATAGAGAATACTCGGCACTGAAGTCCGAGCGAGATGGCAGCGACCAGCGCATCTTCCAGGTGCAGTTGGGGAGTGTCCCGCGCAAGCTGCCCCGCGACTGCCCAATCGCCATATTCGCAGGGGTAAAATGGCAGAGCTGCGAGGTGTGGCGCGACCCGATCGTAGTCCCTCACAGAAATTCGCGAAGCGATACCCCAGTTCACCACATCGCAGAAAACGACCGCGTCCACCGCTAGCAGGGCGTCCAGACCAATGCGCGTGGGCCACGCCTCTGGCTCTTGCGAGGTGAGCGCCTCAATCCACACCGTGGAATCCACTAAAACCATCAGGCACCTCCTCAACCGTAATTTCTTGTGTTCTAGTCGGCTTTGGCGCGATCTCGGGATTGCGCTTGGCGGTGAAGAGAAATTCACCCGTCCGTATTTTGGTTCCGAAATCGCGCACTTTCTGTATTCGGACGAATTCCGAGATAGCATACGCCAATGCCGGACTTTTATTGCGTTCCCCAGTTAACCGCACCACCTCGTCCACAATAACCTCTTCAACATCGACGCTGATTCGCATAATCAAAATTCTTAGTCATTTTGAATCAATCTGTCAATTAAGTAATCATTTTGCAGCAAAAAAGATGTTTTATGCTGCAAATAGTATGATTTGTGAGCTTTATTGAGATATGTGCAAGCTTTTGCCCGTTGGGTTGACTACACTACTGGAAACGGTTTGAACTCGCGCCCCAACACAGGCGCACTTTTTACGCCCAACCATTTCTCCAAAACCCCGGAATAAACGTTTCGAAAATCCACGCTATGAACAAGATCACCACGGTCCAGCTTGCCCAGGTCGGGGCGGGTGCCATGCAAACCCGCGTTCACTTTGCCACCCATGATGAACATCGGTGCTGCCGCGCCATGGTCCGTGCCACGGTTGGCATTCTCTGAGACTCTCCGTCCAAATTCGCTAAAGGTCATCATCAATACCCGTGAGAAATTGCCCTGCGCAACCATATCCCTGCGAAACGCCTCCATCGCTTCCGCCAATTCACCCAGCAAACGCTCGTGCGAGCCTGCCTGGTTGGCATGCGTATCGTAGCCGCCCTGGCTCACGTAATACACCCGCGTGGGCAATCCGCCGGCGATCATCCGACCCACGAGGCTCAGTCCGGCCGCAAGACGGCTGTTGGGATAGCTCACTGCGGGCTTAAATTTGCGCGCAATCTCCAGCACTTTGTCGGAACTTAATTGCGCATCCAGAGCTGTCCGTTGCAGGAAATCCATCGGGCCAAGCTCGTCCATCGCAGGCCCGGTAAGCCCGCTTATACTGGCTCCGCTCATTTCCTCTCCGTCAATGGCATCGGGCTGATTAAGCTGGCGGAAGAAAAACTCCGAGACACTCGCCGACCCCTGTGGCGGCTCATCATTCACCCACCGATAATCCTCGGGCCGCGCAAACCCGATGCCGCGCGGAACGGGCGCTGCAAACGCCTGCGGGATGTCGCCGGCCATGCTCACGCCCACGGACGCATCTTCTCCCTGGCAGTAATTATCAAAATAACGTCCCAGCCAGCCAGTGTTCTGGACACGGTCTGCATCCACCGCTGTCTGCCAGATTTCGGTAGAGCGAAAGTGCGATCGATTTGGGTTGGGATACCCCACGCCCTGGATGATTCCCAAGGCTCCGTCATCATATAGAGACTTGAGCGGCCCCAATGCCGGATTGAGCCCCACATGCTCATCGATTCGGAGGATTTTATCCGCAGCCACCGCCAGACGCGGACGTGATCGATGATAAATATCGTCCGTGTAAGGCACCACGGTATTGAGACCATCATTTCCACCCGCCAATTGGATAACCACCAGGATGGGATGGTCGCGCCCGGTGGCAGTTTGGATAAGGGAATCTGCCGCTGCTGCATCCATAGCACCGAAAGTCTTTTCCAGAAACAAAGGCAGCGTCCAACTCGCCGCAGCGCCCAGCATGGATGTGCGCAGAAATTGCCGCCGCGTATGCAGCGTGCCCGTGAATTCGGGCTCGGAAGTGTGATCGTGTGACATGGCTTAAGCGAGTTGGTAGCGCGGGGTGCTCATCATGAGATGGATGAGTCCCGCCATTTTTTCGTCCTCTGCAGCATCGCGGTTTGCGAGATAGTTAAAAAAGGAGGCAGATTCCTTCTCCGGAACCTGTTGCTGGTATAGGCGCAGTGTGAGGTAGCGGATGAGTTTACTGGGTTCGGTGCGAAGCTCCGGCGGCGCAAGATCATCGAGCGATAGCCCGCTGCCGCGCAGTCTTCGCATGCCGGGTATGTTTGTGCCTTTCACAATCGCGCCCGCCAGATTGTAACGGAACAGCAGTGTGGAAGTGCTGATCCAGGATTTGCCGCCATCCCAGCCTTTCACATTGGGAGGCTGAAAAAGTGTCTGCCCCATCTGGCGCAAAGCACTTTGGTATTCTGGAGCTTCAAGCGAATCCAGGCCGACTGCTGCGGCTGTGCCTACAAGCCATTGCACAGGACTTTTTATCTGCGTCCCGATGGCAGCCTTGGAGTAAAACTCTTCACTTAAAAAAATCTCCCGCATCAATGGGCGCAGCTCGTACCCGGATCGGTGGAACCTCCTTGCAAGCGATTCCACAGTGCCGGGGGCAGGGCGATCATTTACGAAGAACCGCCAGAGCTTGCCCGTGATAAACTCCGCGCACTGAGTGTCTTCAAGCAGGATTCGGACGATGTCGTCTCCATCGAACCGGCCCTTCTGCTGGCGGAAAGTTTTAAGCCCGTCATCGTGGCGTCTGGAGATGAATTGAAATTGCTGTGTGCTGGAATCGATCCGATAGCCAGTGAATGCGCGGGCAGATTCGCGAATGTCTTCCTCGGTGTAATGCCCTTCGCCGAGGGTGAAAAGCTCCATCAATTCCCGCGCAAAATTCTCGTTGGGTTTGCGCTCGGAATTTTGCTGCACATCGAGCCAGATCATCATTGCCGGATCGCGGGTCATCTCCGCGACAAGCTCGCCGAAGTTCCCCAGAGCATGCGAGCGGAACGTATTATTCTGCATCCACATGTGGTAGCATTGCTGCACCTTCACCATGCTGGTGGCAAAGTGTCCGTGCCAGAACAGAGTCAGCTTCTCCTGCAACGGATGCGGGGTCGCAAGCATGCGTTGCAACCACGCCGAACGGAGTTGGGTAATCTGGCGATTTTCCTCGCGCCGCAGCATGGCCCGGCGCTCCAGACGCTCGGCTTCAGGAAGGTCAGCAGCCTCCTGTCGCAAAGCCACCTGATCACGCGGTGCGAGGCCTTCCGGAGCTGGAAGGGTAAAGGGCGGGGCGTCCAACAACCGGTCCACGGCACCGCGTAGCCCGTCTTTATATAGCAGCATCACCTGGTCCGGGCTCCCCCCGAAGCCTGCGCGTCTCAGGAGATGAGCCGCATGGTAAAGGCTCCAGCGTTGGTCGTTTAAGGGGGCGAGCACTTGTAAATAAACCACGGCTTAGACAGAAAGTCGCGCGGAAATCTGCTGTGTGTACAGTTCACATTGCAGAAAGACTTAGTCTATAAGCTTGGACCTAATCAGACTTTGGATTGTTGCCAGCAGCTCCGAGGGCTCAAGCGGTTTGGCCACGTGCGCATGGTATCCCGCTGTGCTGGCAGCCAGACGGTCTGTGTCCCGGGTCATGGCACTCACAGCGACAAAAATCACATTTTTTAAATCGTCACGTTTGCGGCATTCTCGCGCAAACTCAAATCCATCCTCACCGGGCATTGCCAGGTCGCACAGAATAACATCTGGCACTTTCTCTTCCAAAATTTTCCAGGCATCCCGCGCAGAGTCCGCCGTCTGCACGATGGCGCCGGCAAATGCGCATACTTCTGCTGCGACCTGTCGGCTGTCCTCATGGTCATCGATGATCAAAATACGCCGGCCTTGCAACAGGTGGCTCGGCTCCTCACTCACTGACGCGGCAGACGGCTGGTGCGTCGAAGGATCAAGAGGGATGCGAATGGTAAAAGTGGAACCTTTATCTCGGCCATCGCTTTTGGCTTCGATGGTCCCTCCATGCAGCAGGACTAGTTCCCGGGCCAGCGAGAGACCTATCCCCAAGCCTCCACGCACTCGCGTGGTGCTGCTGTCTGCCTGGCGAAATCGCTCGAAGATTAGAGGTAGAAAGTCTGGATCAATTCCAATCCCGGAATCCACAATGCTGACCACGGCCTCGCGTTGCTCGCGCCTTACCACAGCTCCGACAGAGCCGCCTGTGGGCGTGAATTTCACAGCGTTGTTCAGTAGATTCCAGACGATCTGCTGCAGCCGCTTCGCATCCCCCGCTACCAGCACTGGCTCCTCGGGCATGTCAAGACTCAGGGTGATATTGCGCTGTCTGGCATCGAGTTTGACCACGGCCATCGCCGATTCCACCACATGTTTTAGATTTACCTGCAATGGATCGATCTTGATCTTGCCGACTGCGATACCGCTTAGGTCCAGAAGATCGTTGATCAGTTGCGCCTGCATCCTGGCGTTCCGGGCGATCACTTCCGTGCCTTCTTTTACCTGCTCTGCGGATGGCGATTCCATGCTCAGAAGGTGGGTCCAGCCCATGATCGCATTCAGCGGGGTGCGCAGTTCATGGCTGAGCGTGGCCAGAAACTCGTCTTTTTGTTGATTGCTCAGTTCCGCTTCCTGTCGGCGTTTCAGTTCGCTCCGCAGATTTTCATTTGCGGCTTCTAATTGATTCACGCTAGGGATTTTTAACGCCTGCGGGATGATTCTCCAAAGCACAATTGCAGTCGCCACGGACACCGCAGCGGTGATCGCTTTCATCCAGCCTGCAATCCAGTATTCCGGACGCCACAGCACATAGATTTCAAACAGATGCGTCATGCCGCACGAAAAAATAAACGCGGAGAACAACCAAAACAGAATGCCGAAGTCCACGTCCTTGCGCAGGCGCACAAACACGACCAGTGCTGCCGGGATCGAGAAATACGCGATGGCGATCAAAAAGTCCGACACCACATGCTGGAACAACAACCAGAAGTCCCAGCGCATGCAGAATCCGTGTGGCATGAATTCACTCATAGATTCGCGGACTATAAGACGAATTCGCCGCCAACGTCTTTAATTTTCAGCAAAACTCATCAGAGCTGGTCGCCCGCAAACTCCACCAAAGCACCCGAAGATTGCTTCTCGATTGCCGCCACGCTCAGTCGGCGCGATTTCTTAAAGTCGGGCAGAAACACCTTCCGCACCAACCCTTCCACGACATCCGGATGCGACGAAGCGAGATTCAATTCCCGATTGATTCTCAAGCTCAACGTGTCGTAGTTCGACGAACCAAAAGTGGCCCAGTCGTCGCATACCAGCGCCTTGAGGTGCGTCATGCCTGGGTATTGATACACGCTGCCTCCAGCCTTCACCACCCGTTCCAGTGAAGCGTAGTTCACCGCTTGCATTATTTCCGTATCATTTTTACCAGGAATAACCACCCGCACATCTACGCCACGGTGCACCGCGGCCACAAGCTCAGCCGTGATCTCGTCGCTCGAGAAATACGGGGTCTCGATCCAGACTCTGCGGTCGGCACTTCGGATGGCGATGAGCGTAGCCTTGAGTATCTCGCGTTTGCCAATGCTGGTGTCGGTGATCAGCAGCCGCAGGGGAACATCGCGCGATGCATCGCGATCATTCACTCGCGGCTGTGTCCGCCCGTGGCGCACCAGCCAGCCGAGGCCGTAATTGCGCAGCGGGCTCTCGCGCCGCCACCGCGACTCGAATACCCGGGACAAATCTGCGACGACAGGTCCTTCGATTCGCGCCATGAGGTCGTGCCAGTGGTCCAGATATTCGCGCCCGATATTGATGCCGCCGACATATGCTACGCGCCCATCGATAATGTGCAGCTTCGTGTGATCCGCCACCAGCCATGGATTGTAAAACCGGCGCACCTGCACGCGGGAATCCTGCTCGAGATAACGGTGCATCGCAGGCCCTCGCTGCCCGTCGTCACCTTCCGACTCCGGAGGCTTTGCACTGGAAACTTCACTGCCCAAGGCGTCGAAATACACGCGAACGGGCACGTCTCGGGATTTAGTTTTTAGTTCGTTTGCAATACCCAGAGCAAATTGATCGTTATCGAAGATATATGTCTGTATATCGACGGAATGCTCGGCTTGTTGAATCCGCTCACGCAGCTCCGGGAAGAATTTGCTGCCTTCAACAAGATAGGTGACCTGCCCGGTGGTTCTTGGTGCAAAACCTTGCTGGTCCAGATACGACTCAAACTGCGCACCGCCTGCGTGTGTTGGAAGATGCATGGACGCACCGTCGCGAAGGCGCACTTCGGGCAGTGAACCCCGCACCAGCGTGTAGGTCCTATCGGTAAGCATGATCACGCCGGTGCGCGTGGAGCTTAGCGGTGCCTTGAGTGTGGCACCGACTGTAGAGCGCGTGAAAGTTTTTACAATCTGTTGCCCAGGCAGATCGAAGCCACCCGATCCGTCGCGCATGGCTGAGCGGTGATTCTTCTCGATCGAACCGCATGCCGCTAGTCCCATGCTTGCAAGCAATAGCACCACGCGACACAGCCAGGTGTAGGAAATCATGTAAAAACTATCGCGCAGCGGGGCATTCTGGCTGCATGGACCGTTAGTTCGAAGAAGTTTTATTTTGATACCCGATCGATGAGAGACTGCACTTTTTGCAACGCACCACGCCCGCAATCTGTGTCGAATGTGCCCGTAAATGCCTTCGTCAAGCGATTCGCCGTTTCAAGCGTTTTCGCCATCTTGGGCGAGCCGACGCGATCTGTGAGGTTATCATACAAATCCGCGAGTTTGGCGATACGCACGGCTTGTGGAGCGGCGAGCAAGCGTTGCTCATAGTCCTGCTCCCGGCGGGCTTTGGGCAGCAACATGTTCTTGGTGAGCCCGACCACATAGTCCGCCACCACATTTCCAAATACTTCGGCTATCTCATCGTAGTCCGTGCCCGTGTCCTCCAAAGTATCATGGAGAAATGCAGCGGCTAATACCTCTTCATCATCCAGATCAAATACATGACGCAGAATCATGGCCACCCGTGTCACATGCGAGAAATACGGCGTGACTCCGTCCGCACGTTTGTGACCTTTGTGCCTTACTGCAGCGAAGCTTGCTGCTTTCAGGACCAAAGGCACATTGTCTTCATTTACCATGTCGTTCACTCGTAGCGAAGAGCCTGGATGGGGTCAAGCGACGACGCTTTCCATGCCGGGTACAACCCCGACACGATACCCACAACCACTGCGAAGGAAAAACTGATCAGCACGGCCCAAGGCTCAACCAGAGGGCTGTTTTCATCGGGCGCAAGAAGCACAAGCACACGGATCATGACCCCGGAAAAAAGCAGACCGATGAGCCCTCCGATAATGCCGATGACGATGCTCTCCACAAGAATCTGGGAAAAAATATCCCGCTTCCTGGCGCCTACGGCACGACGCACTCCGATCTCGCGCACCCGCTCCGTGATCGAGGCGAGCATGATGTTCGTGATTCCAATGCCGCCCACCAGCAGACTGATCCCGGCGATCAACCCACCGCTCAATTGCGCTGCCCGCACGCTGGATTCGATCCGATCAAACCAATCTTCGCGCGTGTCGAAAGCAAAATCGTCAATACCTCGATGGGTGATGTTTAAAATGTTGGTCAGTTGCGCCAATGCCTGCTCGAAGTAGTTCACATCCGCGACGCGCACCGTGAGGTTGTCCAACTGGTAGTTCGGCCCCTGGTCCTCCGTGCCACTAACTTGAGCGGATTTGAATTCGAAAAACATCGTGTTGATGGGGATGACAACTGTCTCGTTCTTTCGGCGGAACATCCCCCATCGATCTCGTTTCGCAGCCATGCCGCGAGCAGCTCGGCGCTCCTTGCGCGACTGCTCAGCCACGGATTCCCGGCGCCGTCTATCCTCTTCCCGCTCGTAGTAAATAAACACTCCCACCACGGTGAACGGACGTCCGTTCAGCGAAATTACCTTGCCCACCGCGCTTTCCTCCGCGTCGGGCCATAGTTCGTCCACCACATTCTGACCGATGACGCACACCCGATGGGCACGTTCCTGGTCGAGCGCGGAGAGGAACCTTCCCTCTTCCATTTCGTGGCTGTTTACTACTTGATAATCCTCCGTGGTGCCGATCACCGGCACGCGCATGGAGCGGTTGCCGTAGGTGAGAGTCACGCCGCCCTGCCGCGACTCGGGCGCAAGATGCGAGATAAGCGGAGCACCCGCGCGGATCGCTTCCACATCGGCAAGAGTGCGGCCAGGTGAGATGTCTTTGAGTGCCAGCAGATGCTGTGAGATATCCTTGGTGGTAATGTTGATCTGCTCAATGCCGCCCACGAGTTGCAGCGTTTCGCGCATCCCTTTGGCCATGCCCGCAGTTAGCGAAAACATGGAAAGCAGACTCGCCACGCCCAGGATAATGCCGAGCATCGTGAGGAAACTGCGGAATTTATGCGCCCAGATTTCCTTCAGGCCCACAGTCAATCCCAGAAACAGATTCATGAATGCCCAGCCTTTCGTGCGGTGGCTTTGCCATCGCGAATTTCGATGACAAACCGTGCTACCGCAGCCACCTCGGGATCGTGCGTGACCAGGATGACTGTCGAGCCGCTGTCCACCAATTCTTTGAAAAGAGCCATGATGCTCTCGCCCGTTTTCGAATCCAAATTGCCCGTGGGTTCATCTGCCAGAATGATCGAGGGGTTGTTTACGATCGCCCGCGCAATGGCGACCCGTTGGCATTGGCCACCACTGAGTTGAAGCGGTCGGTTGTGCATGCGCTCGGTCAAGCCCACGCGCTCGATCGCGCGCAGCGCACGGTCTCGGCGTTCCCGGGCCGGGAGCCCGCCGTAAATCATCGGCAGCTCCACATTTTGCAGAACATTCAAGCGCATGAGCAGGTTGAAGGATTGAAATACAAACCCGATCTGCCGATTGCGTATCGCGGAGAGTTCATCGGAATTGGCGCGGCTCACGTCGAGTCCGTCGAGGAGGAATCTGCCGCTGGTGGGCGTATCCAGGCAGCCAAGCAGGTGCATAAGCGTGGATTTGCCGCTGCCGCTCGGCCCGATAATCGCCGCGTATTCGCCAGCTTCAATCGAGAGAGTTACTCCGTCCAGCGCACGAATCTCCCGGTCACCCATGCGGTAGATTTTGTGGATATCTTCCAGCTCGATCAAGGCCATGCGCTTGGTGGAGCTTGTCAGCTTTGTTGCTCCGGCGGGACTACCAGCCACACTTCCTCCTCGGGCTGGAGACCGGAAAGGACTTCCGCGTAGTGAATCGTGGTGAGCCCCACGGTGACAGTGCGTTTCTCCGTGGCGTTGCCTTTGCGCACATATACAACATCTCCGTCGGAATCCGGCTCTTTGAAAATCGCAGAGATCGGCACGGAGACTGCATCTGGGGCCTGTGCTGTCGCCAGGTGCATGGTGACAGTCATGCCAGGTCGCAAACGCGGATCGGGATTCTCAATCACGGCTTCCACGGCGAATCCTTTGATGTTATTTTTCACCGTGGCGATCGGGGCGATAAAATGGATCGTAGCCTTCATGGGTTCGTTGCCGATTGCATCGGAGACAAATTCCACCACCGTATCTGGTTTCACATGGGCGATGTCCACCTGGTTCACGTGTGTATTAATAATCAAACGGGAAAGGTCCGCGATGGTCATAAGCACCGTGCCGCTATTGACGCTAGCTGCGGCCACCACTACCTGGCCCTCGATGATATTCAGCACCAGCACGGTGCCATCGGTGGGAGCCAGCACCTGCGTCTTGCCCAGACGATCTTCCACAGTGCGCAAACGGCTCTGGGATTTCAGCAGATTATTTTCCGCAATCTCCAGCTCACTCTTGGTGTTGTCATAGACTTCGCGACTGATGAGTTTGGAGCGGAATAAATCCTCCACCCGCTGGAAATTTCGGCGGGCGCGTTCGACTTCCAGTCGGGAACCAGCAATGTCGGTTTCAGCAGAAGCTTTGTCCGTAAGCAGATCGGTATCATCGATTTCAAGCAGCACGTCGCCCCGTTTCACAGTCTGTCCGGCTTCGATGTGCAGTGCTTTCACTCTGCCGCCAATCTCCGGCTTGATCTCAACTTCAATCGCCGGAGTCACATCTCCATTGAGCTTGATGGATGCTTCCAGATCACGGCGTTCTGCACGCGCGGTCAGCTCACGCTCAGGCAATTGAGCGGCATGTTCAGCATCGCGTCCTTTGAGGTACCACCAGCCTGCAAATACTGCTCCCACAAGCAGCAGAAGGGTCAAAACTTTTTTCATCGGGTTCTTTCAGCCGCATTGAACGCGGGACCCCCCACCTTCGGACGAGGTTCGCCTGCTTTCAAGTCGTAAGTTAAACCCAATACAGTTGCCGGTGGACCGGCTCTAGTCCCGCAAAGACTTCAACGCGCGCGCCCAAGCCACCACTTGGTCCAGCATCGCATGCAGCGATTTCTCATGGCGTGGGTCCGGCTTGAACGTGGAATAATTCTCGAAGTCTGTGAACAGCGAAAGTGCGACTTGGTTGCGCACGTCTGCCACCTGCAACTCGCCCATGATAAGGCGCAGATTCTCCACGGCACGCGTGCCACCTGCGCTGCCGTAGCCTACAAATCCGGCAGATTTATTGTTCCATTCGTTATAAAGAAAATCGATCGCGTTCTTCAGCGCACCGCTAGTCGCATGGTTGTACTCGGGCGTAACAAAGACAAACCCGTCGAAAGCAGAGATTTTTTTCGACCACGCGATTGTATGAGGTTGCGAATATTGCCCGCGTGATGGAGGCACGGGTTCGTCGAGCAGTGGAAGGTTCTGTTCTTTGAGATCGATGAGTTCAAATTTCGCGTCCGAGCGAGTTTGAGCGTGTTTAAATGTCCACTCACCAACCTGGTCTCCGATTCTTCCAGGGCGTGTACTGCCGATAATAATTGCGATAGTGATCATGTCGTTTCTAATCGTTCCTGGCGGAATGTGGGATGCAAAAAAAATCGCTCAAAATGGCTTTTGAGCGATTTAAATTTTTTGACGCTTTGTTTTTCAGGCCATGAAAATCCAAAGCTGGATGCCGACAGCAGCGAGTGCGAGGATTGCAGCGGCAATTGGCAGCACCGGGGATGATTCCTCAACCACCACAGGATTTACGACTGCCGGAGCCGGGGTCACAGTTGCTGCGGGCCCTGTGACCACGGGGCGGGTCTGAGTCATCTTCACCGTGGCTTTGGGAAGAGGTTTGGGATCAGGCGGCAACTGGATGCGAGCGGTTTCTTTTTTCGGCGAAGCAGCTTTCGCTGTCACGGGTGCAAGACCGGCAGCTGCGGGTTTCACGGGTGCCACACCTCCAGCGGGAGGGCGCGGTGCTGCGGGTGCCGCTGGCGCGGGCGGGGCGGGTGGCTTGGGAGCAGAGGGAGGTTGAGGCGCGGAGGAGGGGCTCATGGAAGGTTTCGGGGGGCTTGGAGGAGCAGGTTTCGACGCGGCGGGATCAGGATGGATAGCTGGAGAGGATGGGGGTTGTGGCGGGGGAACTTGCGTGCCGCCCGCTGGTGGAATGGGAGTAGTCGCGCCGGAAGCGCCCGGACCGGATTTCGGGGGAATATTTATCCGAACGGTTTCGCGTTTTACCGCAGGCATCGCACCCGGAATCGAGGCGGGCTTCTGCG
>CBDUBV010000008.1:0-48060 GCA_965365475.1 uncultured Chthoniobacteraceae bacterium
GGGAATTGCTGACGGATTTTTAAGATGCGCCGCATCCACCAAAACAGTGAGGACAGATTTTTCTGCTGCATGTCCACATTCACCGTCTCGTAGTGGAATTCGGGGTCGATGATCACCGGCAGAAAAAGCTGTTGCGGATTGGATCTGGAAAACCCGGCGTTGCGGTCTGCGCTCCATTGCATCGGCGTCCGCACGCCATGGCGATCACCCAAGTAAAAGTTATCCCCCATGCCAATCTCGTCTCCGTAGTAAATGATCGGAGTTCCAGGAAGCGACAGCAGCAGGGAATTGATCAACTCAATCTTGCGCCGACTATTTCCGAGCAAAGGCGCAAGACGCCGGCGGATGCCCAAGTTGATCCGCGCCCGAGCGTCGCGGGCATACATGCGCACCATGTAGTCTCGTTCTTCATCGGTCACCATCTCGAGCGTCAATTCATCGTGATTGCGCAAGAAGATCGCCCATTGGCAGTTGTCAGGAATCTGCGGAGTCTGATCCAGAATATCGATGATCGGGTAGCGATCTTCCTGCTGGATGGCCATGAACAGCCGAGGCATGAGTGGAAAATGGAATTCCATGTGACACTCATCACCATCTCCGAAATATGCCGCCGCATCCTCCGGCCATTGATTCGCTTCCGCCAACAGCATGCGTCCGGGAAATTTCTCATCTACATGCGCACGCAGTTGCTTGAGGAATTCATGTGTCTCGGGCAGGTTCTCGCACGAAGTGCCTTCGCGCTCGAAAAGGTACGGCACCGCATCCAGCCGCAGACCGTCCACGCCCATCTCCAGCCAGTAATCAAGCACCTTCAAGACCTCCTGCTGCACCGCTGGGTTGTCAAAATTCAAGTCGGGTTGATGCGAATAGAATCGATGCCAATAGTAGGCATTGGCCACAGGGTCCCACGCCCAATTGGATGTCTCGAAATCTTTGAAGATGATCCGGGCCTCCTGGAAACGCTGCGGCGTGTCGCTCCATACAAAAAAATCCCGCTCGGGACTTCCCGCCGGCGCATGTCGCGCACGCTGAAACAACGGATTTTGGTCGGAAGTATGATTGATTACCAACTCGGTGATGACCCGCAACCCACGCGAGTGAGCTTCATCGAGGAAATCTTTGAAATCCTGTAGCGTGCCATAATCGGGGTTCACGTCATAGTAGTCCGCAATGTCGTAGCCATCGTCGCGCAGGGGCGAAGGATAAAAGGGCAGCAGCCACAAGGCCGTCACGCCCAATTCCTGAAAGTACGAAAGGCGCTGCTGCAATCCCTTGAAATCGCCTATGCCATCCGCGTTGCTATCGTTGAAGGAGCGGACATGCAGTTCATAGATGACCGCTTTTTTAAACCAAATTTCGTCAGATTTCATAGGCTACGACTGTTCGTTTGCGAGAGTAGGTCTGGACGGAATCCATGCAAACACTATACGAAAAAAGGGCTCCGCAGATTCTCGCTGCGGAGCCCTGTGATAGGTTAAAATTTATTTTAGATATTATTTGTTGTCGTCCTGCAAGCGTTGCAGAGCCGCGATATGGGAGTTGGTCGCTGGCAAAAGGCGCGAGCGGATGAGCGTTTTCACATCCGGCGTCACATCCTCATCCTCGAGAGTATTCTCGTAATCACTTTTACCCGCCTTCTCGCCGGTCTGCAGTGATTCCAAAGCAGAGTTTTGGCCAAAGAGATTTGCCGTGGCTTGAACGCTATTGGCAAATGCTCCCCATGCACCGCTGCTCTGATCGGGATCACCGCCTAGTGAGCGGACAGCCTGTTCTAGATCAGCCACTGCAGTGGAGTGTTCGTGGCGGATGCGACTCAAATCGGTCACTGCATTCTCGCCAGAGAATTTGGAGATGGCTTGATCGTAAGTTTCCACTGCGGAGCGTTCGCCACGCAGAAGTTTGTTGGTTGCGCTGATTGCTTTGTCTGTATTCATAGTGTGAGTGTTAGTTCACTGGCTGATCGAACGGCACGGCGAGTTTGGACCCGCTGCGCGGAAAAAATTTCTTAATCTTGTCAGGCGCGAGATCCGGCGGCGAAGCGAATCACTTGATATGAATCATCAAACTGGTCGCATTCAATTAAACGGCAGCGGAGTGGGAGAAATCAGCGATCGCGAGATCGAGCAGCGTGCTCGGGAAATCGCACGCATGGATGGGAGAGACAAAATGGGCGAACACGATATTGCAGCAGCGCGGGCCGAGCTTTTGCATCCGGGCCCACCAGACGCGCCGGAAGCGGACGAGAACGAAGTTGAGTTGTGGAGCAATTCGCAAGCGTCGCGGCCACATCGCGGAGTGCGTGTGGGCCTGGAGGACGAACAGAACCCGGCCGAGCTGCTAATTAATGAGGGACTGGAAGAGGCCGAACGCGATCAGCGCCTGAAAGCAACAGACCGTCCTGACGAATAGATAATTGGGTATATGCAGCCGCCATCACGACTGGCTCACAAGTAAGATAGGGCCGTAATTTTTGCAAAGCAGCTCCACGCATGCATGCAAATAAAGCTGTAGATAAAGACCCCATGCACGAATAACCCGACGGCGAGCGTTGTAAATTGTGCAATACGTGGCAGCGGTTTGGGAATCATTGAGGTGGCCATGAGATATGGATGCGGCGGTGTAATCAGGAAATCTGCGCAGCGTCGGCTCGTTCAAGGTTACGGACGATAGCTTCGCACCGAGCCTCCAATTGGGTCGATCTGGATGGTCGCAAAATTGTCCGGCAACGAAGCCGCCGTGGCTTGCACGGCAGGCGCGGAGGAGACCAGAGTCACAAACCATTGGCCTGAGCCCATAAGATTTGTTGAACCATCGGGGCGAAACTGGAAAGCTTTTACCTGATACTGATCGCCGACTTCGGGCAGGTTGCGTTTGGGATCGGCAGGCGGAAGGAAGGTCTTGTCGCTGCGACTCATGACCGTCGAGATTGTGGCATGAGTGTTGATGACTACGGTGCCTGGCAGCTTGACAAGCTTGCCGAGCGGCACCGCCGTGTTGTCTTCTTCGATAAGGAATGTCTGCATGCTGCGAGCGTAAGATTCCGGCCCCAAAATATTGGGGTCATCGAAGACAAAGAAGCGCACTTCGACACGGCGATTCCGCGCCATCGCAGTCTGACGGGCACTCGTCAATTGCTGGATTACTATTTGTTCGGCCCTGTTCATCTCGCCGCTGGTCATCAGACTGCGCATGGCGGGAACCGCCAATCCTATGGCGATAAGCATGACACCGACCACCAGCAGAAGCTCCAGGATCGTGAACCCACAAGGACAGCACGTACGCCGTGCGGAGATGCGTGTTATACGGCTGGAGTTCATGGTGCAAATTGTCGGGCTTGAACCACACGAAAGCGGTAATATTTATCGATATTAGTCCGAGCGGGATCCACCTCCGTCGCGAAATCCGGAAGGCGCGAATCACTAGGATCGATGTAGCGCTCGATGAGACTGGATCCTCTATACTCGCTCAGGATTTGGTCTCGCCCTTCGACCCATGTGCCCGGTGTGGCGCTGCGGAGCTGCTTCAAAGTCTGGACACGGAAATGGACTGTGTAGGCATTGCTCTTCGTGGTGAGTTTGGGGTAGAGAAAATTGTAGGGGCGTTCACGCAGGTTGTCGCCCGTAAGCGATTTTGCCTGCGGCCCGGAATACCACCATGCTTTAAGTGCCGCATCGCGGTCGGAACCAGATGTCGCCCGCGTCACTAATGGGATTGCAGCGGCGTCTGTATTGGCAGCTGTGGGTTGTCTGGCGGGGTATAAAAACACATCGCATATTTCCCCGGCCGATCTGAACACCTCGCCAGCGTCAAACCGTTCCTCAAATGCTTTCAGCGTTTCCGTGGCATGGATCGGATACCGGAAATAGTTGAAGCCCGATGCGCTGGCTTCATTTTTCAGTGTGTTCGAGGCCCACGATCCTGGTTTGCCTGGATAGCTTCCATACACGCCGCGATACCACTCTATCCAGCTATCCGGGATTGCCAGCACGCGCGCGGATCGCAGCACCCCACGCATCGCAGTATCGCGTTTGATATGAGAGAATGGCACGATCCTGTAGTTCATATTTACCTTGCCAGCGGTGGAGAAAGGTTCCGATATGGCATATGGTTCCACCACCGGCATGGTAAAAAAATCCAGCAATTGGTGATCGCGGGGTCCAGCAGTCGCGAGCGAGAAATGGCTGCCACCATTGGCTGTCGCATTGGGATGTGGACAAAATAAAAGTGTTTGCCATGGACGCACATTGGCGTCGGTCGTGCTGGGATTCACCCCCGTGGGGAGCGAGCCGAATAACACCGCTGATGCCACCTGCCGATTGGGCGAGAAAAGGGTGGCACCAATGGCCTCGTTTGCTCCCCATCCAGTCCAATAAGGAACAGGCGAGGAGTTGTTGCCCTCATCTGCTTTATTTATGTAAGGCCCGTCGGATATGCCCGGAATTCCAGAATCGTAATCACCTCCTGCATTCCATTTCGCGACGAAAGCGGGGTTCCCAAAATTTACTTGTGAACCTACGTCGGGCGCACTGATGCCTGGAAACTGGTCGTTCGGAGAGGCTCCACCTATGAGCGGATTGCCATCCGGCTTGTTGCTTTCATAGCTACCCGGCGCGGTGGTCAGTTTTTGCAGTGTCGCACCACGCCATGCATAGCCAGCGCCTGTGGTAAAGCTATGGGCGGCACGGATGTTGGAGTTGTAATGGACATGCGGCGCGAAGAGTGTTTTGGGCACTGTTTTCATGGCTCCGATCACCCTCGGATCACCATGAAGGACTTCGACACTGCGGATGGTATCTGCAGTCTCCTTCCAGTTCCGAGGGTTCATGGGAGCATTGATTCCGGCTGTAAAGAAAAGTGTTTTCGGACCCCCATTGCCTGTGGCCCGCGAGAACCGCTCTGCCAGCGTGTTGGGAATTCCTGGTGCTCTAAAGGCTAACTCGTTCTCGCTGGTCGGTGGGTAGGGATCGCCACTGCGGGTGGTGTTTACGAAGCCAAGCCTGGTGGGATCATTGCTGCTGGGCGGGGCGGGAGAGAGAAGCGGTGTGGGGAATGTGCCGCTGGGCATCTCCAGGATGAGCGTTTGCACCACGGTATTGTCTGCTGCCAGCATTTCGATCTGCACTTCCCCGCCCGTGAAGACGAATGTCTCACCCGACACGACGACGGCAGTGCCATAGAAAGGAAACTGGCTTGAGCCTGTGCCCAATTGTTTATTCCCGACCATGTCTCCCACTCCCATTGTGTAACCCTGCTCCCGCCCCTGGCTGCCATTGCTCCCATCCCAAATCATGGTCGTGTTGGCGGGCATGCCCAAAGAATTTGCTCCCGCTCGAAACGCATCCAGATTCCGAATTCGTATTCTGAAGTCTTCACGCCGCCCGACATATCCGACCGCTGGCTGAACCAGATCGAGCACAAAATATGCCTGCATCTGCGTTTCAAAGGGACTCAATGCAGGGCCGCTGTAAAGCTCATTGGGATACTCCACACCGCTTTGCCACGCGGTTGCCAGACTCGCATGCGTGCGGCGGCTTGCACCGGACGCCCCAGCAAACACAGGATATTGATTGCTCAGATTGATCGCGGCCGCTGTGGTGGGCAAAAATGGATGCATAGGATTGATCGTGCCCGAGCCGGGAGTCATTTCGGGCGGCTGATTGGCATTCAGCGCAATGAATACCAACCCCGCACTTTTAATCGTGGGAAATCGCCCAAAGCCTTTGGTTCCATTTGCGGGGTGCTGAAAGGGCACCACCTGGCCGGACCCTTTCACCAAAGTCATATTGTTTGTGGGCGAAGGCGTGTAAGCGTATTGGTATCGTGTCGCGATATTTGTGGTCGGACCCGATGAATCCAAGAGGTTCACACAGCTTCGGATATAATCATAAACTTCCGTGAGAATCTGGTCGGCATTGGCGGGCGAGAATTTCGCTGCAATCGAGCCATTGGGCATGGAACCTGGGATTGTCCTGCCCATAAGAATCCTCAGGTAATCATAGATCGCACTATTGCGCGCAGTGAAGTCAGCCACGGTGCTGGCAGGATTGGCTCGCGTAAAATAGAAAGGTTTCGCGCTGCTGCCACTTCCAATCGTGGAACAATGCGCGATCAATTTATCCAATGGAGAACGCTTGTTCACATTGAGGTGAATCGGCCAGATGGTCACGCGCGGCTTGCCGAACAGATTCACCTCGGGAGCGCGGCTGGTGGCAGTCAGGAAAAAACGGGACTTCTTTATAAAAGACTGATCCAGGCCCAACTGAGCACTGCGATTTTTGTCCATGATCAACTCGTCCACAGAACTATACAACCGGTCTCGGTCCACCGATGCTGATGCGATGCCGATATTGGTAGCCGTGGAGCGCGTGCCCGAGTTAGACCCGCCGCTGACGACGCGAGGAACGAGGTCATAAATTTTTTGATAATAACTTGCCGCATACAATGGCAAAGCAGCGAAGCTATCCTGGTCGGGGTCTCTTGGTGTGATCAAAGGATCCAACGTAGAGGTCGGAGTGGGCAGTCCAAATTTCTGCCAAAACACAGGTGCCAGCGATACGCTTGCTGGATGTCCGGGGTAGCGTTGATACTCGCGCTGCGCAGGTTGATTAAGTGCCATAATTATATCAGACGTATTTCGCGTGGTAGTTGGTGAATCCCAATACGTGCCTTCCGCCGCTGTGTTGATATTTAGCTTGCAGCTTTCATCATCAGTCCAGAATGCGATGCGTCCCACGATGGGATTGGTGGCTGAGGGAACTGGCTCGCCTGAGGAAGCCCCCCAATTTGCAGTATTGCCAGTGCTGGACGCTGGGTCGGGGGATGTAATGCGTCCGTCCTTGAGCAGATACAACCATTGAGTTGGCATGGGCACAGGGTTGGAGGTACCGGATGTCGCTGCACCAGATAGTTCAAAGCCTTCGATCTCGCTCAAGGCAGATGGATCGATGATAGGATAGACATCGTTTCCATTCTCATCTTTCACGGGTGCGTTCAGGTCTGAAAAAAGCGCAGGACGCGAACTCCAGTTGCCAGGCAGATCGGAATTGGCATTCGTGGCAGATAACTCGGCGGCGAACTCTGACGGAGTCGCTACGACTCGTCGTGCGGAATACAGTTTGAACACACGGTCTGCAACCCCGTTCTCCTTGAATGTCCGGATGGCACCAGGCTGGGATGCCCAGGCAAGCGGCTTGGAGAGGTCAGGGTGCCCGTTGGCGTGAGCTTCAAAACCCTTGGTAGCCTCAACTATCTGGCCTATCACCAGATTAACAGCCGAATCGGCAAGTTGTTTGGAGCGCACGTCATTGGCATACAGCGTGGAACTGCTGACATCGGCGGTCACTGCTGTGAAGAAAGCCACCACAAGTCCCGTAATTAACACCAGCACGGCGAGTACTGTGATCAGCGCGACGGCCCGCGAGGAGGTGCGATGAAAAGGAGTTTTATAAAAATATCTCATTGCGGTTCCCTGCTCCATCGCGCTCCTGAGATGGAGATGTTGGAAGTGAAGATGCGGTAATTAACTTTGGGAAAATCTGAGTCCTTGCCTGAAAGCCTGCTTTCCAGTGCAGCAACATCTGCCGGATACTGTGTTGCATTGTTAAACCATGTAACCTTGCTGCAAACTGGCATGGTAGAGGGAAAGCGCTCGGCCAGCCGCAGAGCGGACTCGTCGTCGATGGCCACCATCATCACCTGGACCACAGGTGGCAGTTGATGCTCCTCCGCAGTTTGCGTAGTCGGATTGGTATCAGGCGTAGTGTCGTAGCCGTAGGTCTTGTTTGCTAAGTCTGGCTCGGCCGCAGTCAGCACCAACGCAACTACATTCTCCGCCAGAACGCGAGCCGGGCGTGGCGAACGGTTCAGCGGATCAGAGAACCACGTGGAAGCCCGATTGCCTGGATTGCCAGAGGTATATTTGTAAAGGGAAAGATTATCCGCAGGCTCTATGAGTTCGAACAAGCGAAAGCGGTTCTGCAATGCAACCCGCGATGCTAGTATGGGCGGTCGCAACGTAGCATCACTGCCGTACTCGACGAAATATCCATAGGTGTTCAGCAATGATTCCATGCCGCCAAATCGGACTGTGTCGTTGACCGCACCAAAAGGCGCCTGAAAGAAGATCGCATGAGTAGTTGTCTGTGTGCCGGAGGGCAACATTGCGCTTGCATTACCGCAGCGAAATCTCAGCTCCGACTGGCGAAGATACCGCTGCGGATTCGCCGGATCGTCGTAATCCCAGTATGTGTTTAACGTGGCCAGTGCTACACGGCGCGTGAGCGCCTCAAATGCTGTGCGGGCCTCGCGAAACTGCTCGCTTTTGGCCTGCGTGGATTGGTAGATGCTCTGCACCTGGCCCGTCACTGCCAGGAGCAACACCATGATGAGTGCAAGCACCGCAAACGCCACCAGCATCTCGATCAAGGTAAAACCTTGGTCGCGAGTTTGCGGCAAGCATATGGGCGCACGCACGGTCACATCTTTGGAACGTAGCCCATGAAGACCGCAGTGGATGGGCTTGAGAATGCTTCGTCAACGCCCGCATTCTCCGCGCCTGGCACTTTCACTACGCGGACATCCACACGAGCCAGACTTTTGTTAGCAAATCGAGCAGTTCCTGACGCGGGCAGATCAACGCTTGGATTCACCTCGATGCGGGCCACATAGATCGCGTCCGGTTTTTCAGTTTGATCGCCTTCGTTGGTGTAATACCTGGTCTCCACAAGTCCACTGGGGCTCACAAGAGTATCGAACGCAGTCTGACGTTTTTGATTAAGAACAGCCTGTGCGATTTGCGACTCCACCGTGATGTTTACCGACCCTCGGAATGAGCTGAGTCCTACGGAAATCAAGCCTGTAAGCGATACCATTGCGAAGGACAAAATACCAAGTGCAAGCGTAACTTCCACCAGCGTGAAGCCGCGAATTAAGGGGGGCTTTTGCATGTGAGAACATAGGCTGGCTCCAGAGACTACCGCAAATACGCAGTTGTTAATGCGGTTCAATTCCTTGGTAATTTACACAAGCTCAATGCAAGGATTCTGGGGGGCTGTTTACGCGGTATATTCTATTGCAATAACGTATGCAGAAAAATCCTCGCGACAGGATTATCCAACCGCCCCGCAAGAGTGACCTGACAAATAATGAACCGGCCTTTCCCGTATTGTTTCTCCGCACATGCCAAAGCCGAAATCCACTTCATCCCCCAGCCTCCCTGACCCGTGCGCAGTATTGGTTGCCAGCTCGGATCGGCGTAAAAAAGCGTGTGCAATAGGGGAGTTGGATGGCCCGCGTTAACATCAAACCAAAACCGAAAGTCGTTCTCCTTGAATGCTTGAGCTACAGGATGCCCGGAGTCACGCGCTACGAAATGACGCGCACACATGCCTGCTTCTTCAAATCGCACCACGCTTTCAGCGATGTGCAGCTCGCCCGGCTCCATTTCCAGCATCAGAGCTATGGAACCGGCTGCGACCTCCCGATGAATCTCCGCGCCACGCTCTCGAAACGTTTTCATGTCGCTGATAAGAAGCACCCCGTCCGCACTCTCAAAGCGCAAGTCGGCAGCCAATAAGCTCGCTGTTTTACCTCCACGAATGTGGCCACCAAGCGAGAGCACTTCGGGAAGGTGAGGAAAGATGTCTAGCCGGATTGATCGATCATGCAGCGTCTTGCCGCTCTGCGCGACCAGCCCAACCCGAATCCATGCTTCCGTGCGATGCTCGACCTGCGGCAAGAGTATTTTAATCTTCCCCTGGCATATGGTATCTCCCGCAGAGCAACAGCATGGCGATTCACCAGATCGGATTACATCACCCGCAAGTTCCAACTGATACCGGATGTTGGCGACCACATCGTCGCGTGTGTCATTGCAGATCCACACGCGAGCCTCCGCCGATTCCCCAGAAAAATACGATGTGCGATCGATGCGAATGTTTACCGCCAGCGGGGAAAGGCAATCTCTATATGCAAAATATGCCGGCTTGGGGCGGCGCTCACAATCCATGATTGTTTTCATCCATCCCGCAGGCCAGGCATCGATTAAAAGATGTATTGCAAAGCTTACCATCCGGTTATCACGACGGAAGGCCTCCGTCATCAGTCGAGTGACCCATTCCTGATGTGCCTGGCTTTTGCGCACCCATTCAGCAACATCTTCGCCCGGTTCAAACCAGAGGTAATGGTGTGTCCCGGTCTGGGAAAACGGAATGTGCGCCGGCGTCCACAAGGTTTCGTCTCCACCCTCGTCAGGCAGCCAATGGGCGGGGTATCGCCGCCGCATCAAGTCCTCAAAATCGAGACCTTCCGCGCCAAACTCTCCGCAGGCGTAATTCCACCCCGGCTTCACATCCATCCAATATCCGGCGTGCAGTCGGCCCAGGTCCTGCCCATGGCCATTGTACCAACCAGCATAGCAATGATAGTCAGGCAATCCGGGGCCTGGCGGTTCATAGTCACCATCTATTGGTTTGATCTGACGGTCCGGGTTCTCGAGTCTAACCGCAGCGGAAGCGACGGCTATAAATTGCTCAAGCTCCTGGCGAGTCAGATGTCGGTGCGACATATCTCCCCAGATTGCAGGAAAAGGTTCGTTAATAAACGTGGTGAGCACGCAGCAGGCATGACCCCGCAGCAGCCGCTCCATTTCACCAGCCTGCCGCACTGCTTCAGCAAACTGATTGCGCCGCAAGTGTCCAAACAGTGGGAAATCGCTTTGCGCCAGCAGACCGATGCGATCACACACTGCATACACCTCGGGTTCAACTGGGCGCTGGGTGAAGCGCAGGAAGTTCATATTTGTCAGCTTGGCCAACAGAAGGTCGTCCATGAGCTGATCCAGATCGCCACGCAGCACGCACTGTTGTTCATGTCCCATGGTATTGGCACCGCGAAGCTTAATCGGTTCACCGTTGAGATAGAATCGCCCCTTCATCTCACCGGGTGCTGCTGTCTCCACCAGCTCGAATGTGCGCATCCCAAAACTACACAATTTCGTGTCCATGCGACCCGCTGTCTCAAGACGCACCTGCACTTGGTAGAGCCAGGGCGAATCCAAATTCCAAAAGCGAATCTCTGGCACTTTCACGCGAATAATATGGCGAGAGACGCCCGGATCAGCAGATACGGTTTGCGAACTTGCTTTCGCGATCGGGCATGTGAAGTTCTCGCCGCACACCGTCCAGTGCATAGTCACCGCGACGGCACTTGGTGACGCGTTATAATATTCCGTCCAGATTTCCACGGCTTGGTCCTGCGGCAGCGGACGAGCAAACACATCCTGGATATGCACACAGGCTCTTGTCTCCAGGCGGACAGGGCGATGGATGCCCATGCCCGCCGGGCAATGGTGCCACCCAACTCCAGGTTCGTCCCATCCGAGGCCGGTCGCGCCATATAATTTATCGCCGTCTTTTTTGCAGACTGCGTCGTTATCCACGCAAACAATGAGTTCGTTCTCCCCTGCCCTGGCATTGCTGCTCACGTCAAATTCAAATGGCGCAAAAAAACCTTCGTGGCAGCCGACAAAACTTCCGTTAAAAATAACCGCTGCTTTGTAATCCACCCCTCCGAAACAGATCCAGAGTGAGTCAGCAGACAGATGGGCCTCCGTCAGTACCACCCGCGCACGCGCCCAGCCGCGGGCACGCCCTTCGGGCCCTCCGTAAAATGGCAACCTCACGGGAGTCCATACATTGGCTGGTTCCAGCCGCCATTCCGCGTGTGTGATCGGTATGACGCTTCGGGTGCTTTCCAGCGGAGGCGCAAGGTTACGCGAAAAAAGTGCAACCTTGGCGCGAAGCGCACGAAGCTCTTGTCGCAACGTGTGTTGTGTCGAGACCGGACGCGGAGTAAAAGCATGTGCATCTCCTGCCACACAACTCCCCAGCAGAGCGTCATTTGCCATGGGTCCTGAGCCCGGAGCCAACCGCTGCCCGACCTGCGCAGCGTGGCCGCGTGCAGCAATACCGGCATATTCATCTTCCGTCGAGTTTTTCATTAGATCAACAACTCATCCAACTCCATGCGACACTGGCGAGCCCAAGGCTGTTAACATGGTTCATCATATATTTAACCAGGTTAATAATCTTCTGCTCGTCTGGCTCCTGACAGCGGGAACAAAATCCTGTTAATGCACATTTTATTCACGCCCGACTGGCGTGCTCCGGTCTCTTCGCTTCGTCATTCTTGGTCGCCGATAGGAAATATCGACCAATTCCGCTGGCTTTCACGGGGCGATGTGCAACGTCAACTGGCGATGGCCCGGGACGAACTGGGTGTCCGGCATGTGCGCGCCGTAGCGATGTATTCTCCCGAGCTATGTGTGTGGGATTACGATCTTGGCCAATGGAATATTCCCAAAGAGCAGAAAACCAAACATCCCAACTGGCAGTTGGTGGACCTCAACATCGAATCCCTGCTGGAGATGGGGCTCAAGCCGATCTACACCACCTGTTTCACGCCGACCGGCCTCACCGATGATCCCACACGCTGCTGGCCCGATGGCAACACAACGGGCATGCCCCGGGACCTCGGCCAGTGGCAGGCATTTGTGGCAGATGGCATCCGGCATCACATCGACCGATTTGGCCTGGAGGAAGTGCGCTCGTGGTATTTCGAATGCTGGAATGAAGCGAATTTACGCGGCTGTTTTTTCGGCGGAACGATGGAGGATTTCTTCACGCTATGGTCGGCAACCTGGCATGCGGTGAAGGGAGTGGATTCGCAGTTGCGTTTCGGTGGGCCATCCACCGCGCGGGCGGAGTGGATTCCGGAATTTCTTGATTTCACTGCGAGCGATGGCACGCCTCCAGACTACCTCATTGCGCATCTTTATAACAACGATTCGGAGGAAGCTCCTCTTTCACCTTTTGATGGTCCGGCTTCGCATAGAGTCAAAGGATCGCCGCATTTTGCCACCGGAGTGATTCGCGGCGTGCGCGCCGAGCTGGACACGCGCGAATTCATGGGCGAAGTCCATTGGAATGAGTGGGGCCGCTCCTGGTTCCCTCACGATCCGCTTAAGGAGACGGCGCTGGAGGCTGCTTTCATAGTGAAGACCATGGCCGAGACCTCACAGACTGCGGATGCGTTTGCGTTCTGGTGTTTATCGGACATTTACAATCAACTCGGCTGCCAATCCGCAGAGTTCCAGGGACACTATGGAATGCTCAGTCTGCACGGACTTCGCAAGCCAGCCTGGTTTGCACATGTCTTGCTTGAGCGGCTTGGCGTGGAAAGTGTGCCTGTCTCTGGTGGCACCGAATTGTGTGGCGCTCTGGCGACGGTGGACGGCGGCCACTATACGGTCCTCGTGTATTCCTATCCGCAGGAGGAAACCGCTGCACCGCAGAGTGTCACAATCACTCTCACCTTGCCGGAGAACACGCAGAACTTGCAGCTTACGCGTGTGGGAGCGCAGGAGAACAATATCGCGGCTGTCTGGCGAGAGATGGGTGGAAATCCTTATCCGAAACGGGAAGAATTGGCACTTCTGCACATGCGAAACACACTTCGACCTGCTCCCCACATGGCACTGCAGCGCGAAGGCGGGCGTGTTTCCTTTAGCATGGAAACGCCTGGTGTGGCTTTGCTGGAATGTTGTTAAGTCCTGCCTTCGACCCACACTCCTTCGATTACCATCTGTTTGGCGTAAGGCGGAATACCATATTCGTTGCGGGCAAGATGAGCAGTCAACATGTCCACGGCAGCAGAGCCGATCAGCTCCTGCCGGGTATCCACGCCGCTCCAAGTGGAGACATCGGGCGCGATGTTTAGATGAGCTACGCGCACATCCCGTGGCACGCGAAGACCGGCTTTCTCCAGGCCCTTGCGCACAGCGGGATGTACGCACACCACTGCATCGGGCTTCACTTTTCGGGCCCACTGCTCGACCTTGGCCGGGTCGTCTTCAAAGAGTATCGGCACGCGATCTTTTGCCGGCCATTTACTGGCTTCCCGTAGGTAGGCTGCGGAGTTGCCATGATCGCACTCAGCATCCGACCATTCTGTAAGTGCCAGGCCAATCCGTTTGCAGCCCGCAGCGCGCAGATGACTCAATGCCAACTGCATATTGTAAAATGAACTCGGGTTCACCTGGTGATGCTCGAAGACGGTGGTAAGTTTTTGGCCCGATGTCTCGACAAGTGAATGATGTCTGCCGATGCAAACCACGCTAAATCCCTCCCACTCAAGCACCGCGTGCTGCGCAGTGCTCATCCATGGGAGAATGACCCCGTGGATGCCACGTGAGCGTAGAATGCGTTTCCACTGGCGGAAATTATCGTTTGGATCGCCGACCTCCACGCCTGGCACCCAGATCACATCCAACTGGAACCCGAGCGATGCCGCGCGCTGGCGGGCAGCATCCAGCATGGGGCGACAGTAATCCTGATTCCAGTAGTGCTCGTCGGCGTGGTCGTTGATCCATCCCAAGGTAGCCTGGAAAGTCGGCGGACGCCCGGTCCGCACAGAAGCCTGATAAGCGCTGAGATATGGGTTGGGGCGGTAGCCGAGTTTATCTGCGATCTTGCGCACTCGTTCCCGCACGGAGGCGGAGATGCGGGCATCGTTGCGCAACGCAAAGGATACTGTGGCTGGCGAGACCTTGGCCAGACGGGCGATGTCCGATTGTTTACAGGGACGATCCAGATTGGGCATATAGATGGGAAATTTTGGAAAACTATAAACGAGCACTCGGCGCGATTTAACCAAATTAACAATCCAAAAGTTGATCACAATACATTTTTCAACGAAGGTTGCATTCTCATGAAACCAAGTCCTCTCGTATTGTCACTCTCGCTTTTAATTGTCACTTCTTCGTTCGCTGCCGATCCGGTGAATCTGATGCCGGAGGGTGCGTTTTCATCGACCGACAGTGTAGTGGTTGCTCCCAATAAGACATCCGGTGCGTGGACACTCAACCCCGGAGATTATTCGAACAAAGGGATCAGCTATTCGATTGAAAGCGAGGAAGGCGTCGATTTCCTTCGTATCACCACTACGGATGCCGAAGGCGCATTTTCCTGGATCGAGGGCTCCGTCAATATGCCCGAGCCTGCCCCGGAACAGGTGCGGGTCTCATTCCGCGTGAGGACCAGGGATATGGAGCTTGCAAATTCCGACGGGCCTGAATGGTTCAGTGCACAAGTGCAAGTGCGCACCTACACCGGCAGCGGCGAAGAAACCAGCCTGGCCATCGTGTACCGCGCCAAGGAATCCACCGGCGATTGGACTGAAGTCGAGCAAGTAGTGCCAGTGCCAGCAGGCAGCACCATGATTGGCGTCCAGGCGGGCTTCTGGGGGTATAAAGGAGTTTTTGAAATTGCGGGTTTCAAAGTCACTCCCGAATAACCACCGCCACACTTCCAATGATTTAAAAATCAGCAGGTAGCTCACAACTTCCTGCTGTTTTTTTTGCCCGAATCCCCTCCGCCATGCACCGCCACATCGCCGCTCTCTTCTCTCTTTTGCTGACCGCGTCGCACGCATTCGCCCAGGCACCTGCGGCACCTGAAGCCTCCACACCACTGCAACAAACGCTCTCCTCTGTGCGCTCGGAGATCGTGTTAAACGGACGATGGAACTTCCAGCCCGCGCAGTCTCTCCACGCGGCGGACCCCAATGCGTGGGGGACAATCTCCGTGCCGGGCTCATGGGCCGGAAATGGCGGTGGCTCGGTGCCCAACGACCCCACACCTCCGGAAGGTCAATCCTGGCCAAAATTGAATAAAATCTCTTCTGCATGGTACCAACGCGAAATCCAGATTCCCGTCGAATGGACAGGCCGCGCAGTGGTTCTCGCGTTGAACCGCGTAAGCACGGATGCCGAAGTCACGATAAACAACCAGAAGTGCGGGGAAATCCGCTGGCCGTATGGCGAGGTGGACATCACCCACGCGATCAAACCCGGGCAGCGGGCGACAGTCCTGGTGCAAGTCGTCGCTACGCCCGACGCAGGCGAACGCATCCAATTCATGGGCTACGCAGTGGAGAGCAAGGTGAAATCAGAACTCGCAAGCGCGGGGATCATTGGCGACGTGATTTTGAAAAGCCGTCCATCCGGAGCACATATCGCGGACGTTTTTGTCCAACCTTCCGTCCGTAACAAATCGGTCACTTTGGACATTGAAATATCCAATGTCACGAGCGCGGAGCCCATCAAGCTGACCGTGCGCATGCTCAATGAGCAAGGCCAAGCTGAGAAGACGTTTTCAAGCAATGCCAGGCTCGAAGTGAAGTCTGCGCAGACTGTGCAACTCACCTTTCCATGGGAATCCCCGCGACTTTGGGACCTCAATGAGCCCAATCTCTACACCGCCAGTGTTGCTGTGCAGGGCGCGGATATAAATGACGATTACCCACAGGTGTTTGGCTTCCGCGAACATTGGATCGAAGGCCGCAAGTTTTTTCTTAATGGCAAAGAAATCCGTTGGCGACCGATCACCTGGCACGGCAATTCGGCCGCGAGCGCATCCGCCATTCCAGCACTTAAAGCACAGGGATTTAATATCTCACAAATCTGGCCGCTGGACCGCAACAGCCGTGGGCACGCGGATTTTTGGGACCTGTGGGCCGACACAACCTCCCGCGCGGGATGGCCGATCATTGGCGTCGTCCAAAACATGAGCCAGCCGTTCATCTTCGATGCCCAAGGCGGACGCGACAATTGGAGCAAAGGCGGGCGCGAAGATTGGCTGCGCATCATGACAGCAGACATGCGCCGGATGCGCAATTACCCCTCGATCATGATGTGGGGCACCACGCCGAATATCAGCAATCATCCTTCCGATCAGAACCCACGCTACCTGGGACAAAAAAAACGCACGCTGGCCAATGGTGCCGGCTTTCCTGAAGTCGAAGAAGGTCTTGCCCTGGCGAAATCGGTGGACCCAACGCGGCCTCTATTTGTCCATGCCGGCGGCAGGCTGGGAGATGTCTTTACGGTCAATCATTACCTCAATCTGCTCCCGCTTCAGGAGCGCGAGGAGTGGCTCAGCGAGTATGAAAAATCCGGCGACGTGCCCTTCATGTCAGTTGAATTCGGAACTCCTTTGAACATCACCATGAACCGTGGACGCTCAGGGTTCGGCCCTTCACTCACCAGCGAGCCGTGGATGACAGAATTTGCCGCGATCTATTTCGGTGCAGAGGCCTATAAAAATGAGGAGCGCAATTATCGTCGGAACATTCGCTTCGGCTACAAGGGCCCGAAGGACGCCTGGAGTGCCGATTGGACCGCTATGATGCGGATTCAAAGTCAGCCGGATAATTTTCAAAGTCTCAACGCTTTATTTTTCCGCAACACCTGGCGGAGCTGGCGCATGGCAGGTCTGTCCGGTGGCATGATTCCGTGGAATTATGTGGGCCAGAATGTCTGGGCCAGACAGCTCGCCCTGCAGGATGCCCCACCCTGGCAACCCGGACAGCGCGGCCCCTACTTCCCGCAGCTCAATCCGCGCGATGCGAACTTTCTTAGGGCCGAGGGTGGATGGACCCTTGGCAAGGCCGCGCAAGTGCTCGCGGAAAACAATCAGTCAACTCTCGCGTTCATCGCTGGAGCGGCGGAAACTCCCTTTGCCAAGGACCACAATTTCCGTGCTGCGGAGACCCTCAACAAACAGGCGGTTCTCATAAACGACGCACGCACGAGCACTCCCTTCACCATCCGGTGGAGCATCGTTGTCGGTGGCAAGGAAATCACGCAGAAGGAGGAATCTGGTTCCTTGGCTGCGGCGGAAACCCGCTTTCTGCCGATCAGCGTCCGGCTGCCTGAGGTCATCGCCAAGACTGAGGGCGAGGTCATATTAAACACCACGATGGATGCGCGAACACATAGCGATCGGTTTGCGTTTCGGGTGCACCCTCCCACTACGAAGAATTCAGCAATGGCGGACATCGCTGTGCACGACCCGGTGGGAAAATCCGCCGCCATGCTACAAGCACTTGGGATTCCGTTTACCGAGTGGCAGGAGAAGACGACTGCACGACTCGTCATTATCGGGCGTGAAGTGCTCTCCTCCGGTCACGCGATGCCTGCGAGTTTGCAGGACCATGTGAAAAATGGTGGACGTGTCTTGATCTTTGCCCAGCACCCGGAATGGCTCAGGAACAGCCTTGGTTTCCGTGTCGCAGAGAATCTAACGCGACAGGTGTTCCCGGTCTCGCCCAGACATCCATTGCTCGCGGGACTCGACGCTCAAGACTTACGCGACTGGCGCAGCTCGGGCACGCTGGTCGATGCAAAGCCGGTCTATGAGTTTAATATCATCCCCAGCCACGGATGGCGATGGAGCACGACAGGCACCGTCACCAGTGCAGCAATAGAGAAACCGCACCTGAGCGGATGGCGTCCCATCCTCGAGTGTGAGTTTGATCTTGCTTATTCGCCTTTGCTGGAACTGGATTTTGGCAAGGGTCGCGTCACCCTTTGCACTTTGGACTTGGAAGATAATGTGCAAAGCGACCCCGTGGCAGAACTCCTCGCGCACAGAATCGTGGAGCGGGCACTCCATGCCACGCCTTTGCCACGCGCCAATACCACTTGGTTCCTGGGCGATGATGCCACATTCCAAGGGCTTGTGGAATCCGGTCTTGATTTAAAAAGAACCGATTCACTTCCACCTGGCGGGCTGCTCATCTCCGGACCGGGAAGCGGCCTCACCCTCGCACAAGCGCAACAATTTGCGAAGGCAGGAAGCCATGTTCTTTTCCTCGCCGAGCCGAAGGCAGATTCGGCCACGCCCGTCCCCCTCACCATGGCACGCAACTTTTATGGCTCCACCACCATTCCGACCCATCCTTCTGCGGAAGGTATCGGGCTGTCCGATCTACGCATCCGAAGCGAACTCGATTGGCGAGTTCTCGATGCGGATAAGCTGCCCGGCACGGAAGCCGACGGACTTCTGGCATTTCAATCCGCCGGGGAAGGTCTCATCGCGTTCACGCAAGTGGACCCGGCGGCATTGGATGCCGACAAGAACGTGTTTTTTCGGTTTAGCCGCTGGCGCCAGACCCGTGCTCTGAACCAGCTCATCGCCAATCTCGGAGGAACATTCGCGGCGGACGCGAAGATTTTCTCGCCCATGAAGGTAAAGATCGATCTCGCAGGCCCGTGGAAATTTAAAATGATCAACCCGTTGCCCAATCATAAATGGGACAATCCGCATGCCGATCCGGGCATCAGCAAAGAAGCTCTCGCCGCCATCGCGCCCGAACTAGATGACTCGGGCTGGGCCGATGTCACGTTGCCTGCCTGGATTCCCGAGCTTGAAAAAAGCAACGGGGAATTTGTCGCGCGAAAAGAAATCCAGATTCCACCCGAATGGGAAAACCAAACACTTCTTCTCGGTGCGGGCCGCATCAAAAGCTTCGATAGCACGTTTTTCAACGGCAAGCGGGTCGGCGCCACCGGAGCGGATACTAAAAACTCGTGGAATGAGCCCCGCCGCTACCGCGTTCTCGGCACCTATACGAAACCGGGCAAGGCTGTGATCGCCATCCGAGGATTTGCCGCCGATTTCCAAGGGGGAGTTCACGGCACTGCCAACGAGCTATTTATTTCTCTGATCGCGCGGCAAAAGGCTGCCGATTTCTATCACTCCGACTACGTTGATGACCAATCCTTCGGAGATAACCCCTATCGTTATTACCGTTGGTAACTTTTTTATGAAACAACGTCGCCTTACACGCACTGCGTTCACACTCGTCGAGCTGCTGGTGGTCATCGTGATCGTCGCGGTGCTCATCGGCATTCTTTTTCCGGTGATCAATCGCATGATCTTAAAAAGTTATGAGACCAAGACCATCGCCAACCTCAAGAACCACAGTGTGGCGTTCAGCCTTTTTGCTGCGGATAATAATAATGATCTGCCGTCGGCATCGGTCATTGAGGGCCAGGCGGAGAATGCCTATAGTTGGTGGATTTATCGGCTTAAACCTTTCTTCACCAAGCAAGGCGATACCGAGCTAGGCCAGCTCACACACGATCCTTACTACTACAAACTGCTCAATGAGCCGATCGTATGGTGGCGTCCAGGCTGGAGTATGAATGGGCGCATGGGTCTTGCTGTGGGCGACGGCTCGGGCATATGGAGCAGAGAATCTTCGAATTATAAACAATACAAAATCACTCGCTATCCGCAGGACACCATTCTGCTTGGCCCGGGGTATTGGAATTCGTTTGAGCCAAAAAACGATGGCACGGTGGAGGACAGCCGCTTCTCCGACCGACGAACAGATTTGGTGCCGCACAACCGAAGGATCGGGGCAAACAAGGACGGGTTGGGTGGGAATAGTGCCTTCTACCTAACGGTAAGCGGAAGCGCATTGAACCTCACTCCCGCAGAAGCCGCCAAACTTCTCAAGCTCAGACCCGCCATGTAAATGGCTGCGGCTGTTTTTCCGGCAAGCCTTCGGCCCCTGGGTCCAATGCCGTTCGGGAATTCGCCTGTGCCGGAGGCACTACGGAGAGTAGCCCGATGATTTATGAAGTTCTGCACGAGGGCGATTCCGTTAATTCTGAGTGATGACTTCCCCGTGTCCGGTGTAAAGACGAAGCGGCTGCTCAAATTCGAGTTTGAGGACAGTGCCATGCGGGTTGGGCGTTCTGGCTGGAAGCGTCAACCACAATACGCCGGGAATATTGGCCCAACTGGCTCCGCCACTCTCGCGATGTGAAAGCTGTGAACCATCGCCACCCAGTATTGTCGCGGAGACGACCGGGGTATGCAGGCCTTTTACGGAAATTTCGTCAGCACCCGCGTCCAATTGGAAAAGATAAAGCGTGCGACGATCTTGCGACAACGTGCTTGGCCCATAGAAATATCCGTGCGGCAACCCGGCCCGCGTGCCATAGATCGCTTCACCGTGGGGACGCAGCCATGCACCGATCTCGCGGAGTATCTCCGCCTGGCGATAGAAGATGGTTCCATCAGCGAGCGGGGCGACATTGAGCAGCAAGTTGCCACCCATGCCAGCGCATTCGATCAGTGTCCTGATGAGTTCCCGCGCCGATTTGTAGGAAGGGTCCGTCGCCATCGACCAACTGCGGTTCATGGTCAGGCATAGCTCCCAAGGGCCATCAGGTGCTTCCATCGGTGCCCCTTGTTCGGGAGTCGCGTAGTCGCCGTAGCTGCCCATGCGGCTGTTGAGGATCACCTCGGGACGCCAGGTGCGCAATTGCTCGCGTAACTCGGCAAAACGCCACTGCTCGGGAGTGCGTTCCCAGTCGCCATCGAACCAAAGAATATCCGGCGAATAGCGTTCGCAGAGTTCACGCAGTTGCAGCCGATGAAAACGGAGGAAGTTTTCCCAGCGCGTGGGCTCCTCGGGTCTGTCGATCGGGTAGGCATACTTCTGGCCTGGATGCGTCGGGTCGGGCAGAGAACCATCTGCTCTCAATACGCTGGCGTAGTCGGGATGCGTCCAGTCCAGATGCGAATAGTAGAGCCCGGCATGAATGTTCTTTGCACGCATCGCCTCACAAAATGGCCCCACCAGATCACGCCCGGCAGGTGTGTCACGCACCACGGAGTAGTGCTCGGCGGTATCCCACAGCGCCATGCCGTCGTGATGTTTTGTGGTGAGCACCGCGTAACGCGCGCCGGCTTCGACGAACACCTCAGCCCACTTTGCCGGGTCGTAGCGCCTCGCGAAAAACGCGTGTCTCTGAGCCATGTAAAGATCCAGCGGCAATGAATCCGCCGGGTCTTGCCCGGGAGCACCGTGGTTGTAGAAAGACCAGGACTCCGGATATTGACCCACAGCGTAGATGCCCCAGTGAATGAACACTCCGAAGCGGGCATCGTGAAACCATGATTGTGCGGGTGAGAGTGACGGGATGTTTTTCATATTAATAAAATTGAGTGAGTCGAGTGCCCGAATCCCGCGTTATCAGATTACCACCGCCACATGATGTGTGCCTTCGCGAAAATCGGGTAGGATATTGCCCTCCATACGACGGCCATCGCAGTGGATCGAGTGAGCGCCCTTGCATCGTCCAGCGCGATTGTCGAGATGGATGTCGAACGTTGCCCCGCGGAACTCCCGCACCACCCGCGCGCGCGGAATGGTGCGCGTCAAACACGGATCGATCAACAGCCCGGCATGATGCCGCCGCGCTCCGAGAATCCATTCCACGATGAGCAGCGTGAACCAGGCCGCTGTGCCTGTGCGCCATGGATAAAATGCTTTGCCGTAAGCGTATTTATGCGCAAAGAAAAGATTAACAAAAGCAAATGGCTCAATCTCAGACTGCGCCACAGGATTGAGAGGATTGTCAGGCGCAATCTTGCGGAATGTCTCCCAAGCTTCTTCCGCGCGCCCCAGCATGCAATCCGCAACGGCCTTGAAACCTGCCGCGTGGTTATAGCATCCGCCATTCTCGATGTCCCCGGGCATCACAGTCGATGAATGCCCCACCCGCTCATCGAGCCTGGTAAAAGGCGGGTCGCAAATCCGGTATCCAATGTCGAGCTTGAGAAGTTCCTCAACTTTGTCCATGCACAACCGGGCACGATCCGGTGGTGCCACGCGCCCGAGGATCGCCCAGCTTTGTGCATTCATAAAAATGCGACCTTCAGATGCTGCCTGTGTGCCTATGACAAATCCATCATCGCAGAGCACGCGTTGATACCACTGGCCATCCCACGCGTGATCATTGATCCGCCTGGCAAACTCGCGCTGCAACCCTCGCGCTTCCGCTGCCAGGTCCGCATCGCCCATGTGCTCGGCCATTTCCGCAACCTCCAGCAGCCCGTAGCAGAATTGCTCGCTCACCATCACACTTTCCCTACCTGGCGCATCATCTTCAATAGGCGTAAGACCATCGTTCCAATCGCCCTCGCGCAGATCGACCAGCCCGTGTGCGCGGACGTCGCCAGCGAGAAATCGCATGGCACGCACAACATGTTCGAGCACAGACCCGGAACCGCCATCCTGATATGGAACTCTCTCGTCAAGCAGTGCGAGGTCGCCGCTTTCTTTCACCAACGCAGGGATGGCCATCAGAATCCATGTTGGCTGATCCGAGCGGCGTGCATTATCAAGCGGACGAAAGCAACACGGTGCCCACCCTTCGCTATGCTGACTTGCAAGCGCTCGAAGCAGAATCTCCCGGCTGCCAGCATAGTCGGCCATCGAGTATGCGAGCGTGACCTGCAGATTATCACGAAAACCATTTTTGTTCACCAGATACGCGCGAAGTTGCTTCTTGGAAAAGTGGTTGATGAGAGCTTCGAGGTTCGCGTTATGTATCTCGATGGAAAACTTCCCAGCGAGATCGAGTTCGAACTCCATGGCCGTGCGAGCCATAGATTCTATGCGTGTGGGCGACAGCTCCGTTCGATAGCGCAACACGGTAGCGACATCTGGCGCATAGCCAAAAACGAAATGGACCACCGCGCTTTCCCCGCCAGGGACAAGGACTCTGGCTTGCACCGCCGCGAGTGCCGCAAAGAGATAGCCAGAGCGATTGTGCAAATTCGCCCCCCAGTAGAGCAATGGTGTTGCCGTCGAGTATTCAGAACGAAAAAAATCATCGCGATGTCCTGTCGCAGCATGAAAGTTTTGAAGCACAGTAAGAAAGCAGCAATTCAGACGGTCTTCACGTGCTGCATTATAGGTGGACACAAAAACACCTTCGATCTCCGGCAACACATCGGCGCGCATGTTGCCTGCGAAAGACGGCTTCACATAGCCAAATAGCGAAACAGCCCGTTCATCTTTCGATGTATTCGTGATTGTTACCGACCATACCTCGCAAGGATACTCCTGCGGCACAAAGACCCGCTGCCTCACCGCGATCTCACCGCACGTGGCAGACAACTCTGTCTGCGATGCCCAGTAGCGACAGACCTTGTCTGTGACAGGCGTCACCAAGGGCGCCCCGCCGGGTGAAAAAGCCACTCCAGTGGCCTCATCGCGAACATAAAGAAATTTGTTCTCGTAACCGCAGAGAGCCGATTCCTTCCCACTCGGCAAGCGGACCGCCGTAGGACCATCGCCGAGATTCGACACCTCCGAGATGAAGTCCATTCCATCGACCGTGCTGCAGTGGATGTTGCGCCATTTCCGCGGCGGTTCACCGCGCAACTCGAAACACGCGCCCCCGTCCACGAAAGAGCCATAGCGGCTGATCGACTCGTTTTTAGCAAATGGAAACTCCTCATTCATGGAAGCACACAGCACATCATGGGCAGCGAGAGGGAGAGTGCGTTCTTAGTAATCCGGTTCAATACGAATGGGCTGCTTTGACGCGTCGCCGCATCACACGGACCTTTGCAATGTCGGAGCAGCGAGAATACCCATGGGATGCAAGTGATATTCGTAAGTCCATTCCTGCCCTGTCGTGCGCCAGGAGTCCGGACCGATCCACACCAAATGCCGATTGGCATTGTGCAATGGCCCGAAAGCATTCGCGCGATTTCCGAAAGCGGTAAGAGTAAGTGACCGAGACCCCTCGAAGGCTCCCAGATGCATGCGAAAGGGCGCAAATGCCATTCGATGTCTCGCCTGCCCTTCCAGTTCTGCGGTTAGTAATGGCGCGGAAAACCGAGCCGCCTCGATCCAAAGCGGTTCTCCATCGCCTTCCACTCGGCATTGGTAAGTCACATTGCCGGCGTAAAATGGCAGTCCCTGTGCTGTCCAATCGCCCCAGGCAAGCTCACGCACGGGCGCGATGATTTTTGCCATTCGACCCGCAAGCTGAACTCCGAAGTCGCCCAGCAGGTAACACCATTCCACCGCGCTTTGTCTCTTCATCGGAATCCGCAATCGTAATTCGTGCGCCCCTGCTGCCATGGGCGGCAGCGCGACTGTCCGAATGGCTTCGTCGGTGAAATACCCGTCCGCCACACACTTAAGCGACTCGCCATCCCACCAGGCCTCGATGCACTCGACCTGCTCGCAAGCGAGCAAGGGTGCGGCGACTGCCACGTCGGAAAGCACATCGAACCGTAGCTCGAGGAAGCCCTGCGGATGGTCTGTCGTTGCATCCACCCACGGCTGCGCGAGGTGGCCCTCACGTCGTGGAAGACCGAGTTGGGCTCGCGCCAGATTATCCACGCGCAGAATTTCTTCGCGTGCTTGCCAAGGGCCGTCGTTCACGCGCCACTCCGCCTGGTCGAGCAAGAGCACGTTGGGTTCAGAAAGCAGGATCGGCGACGTATCGGCAAGACGTGTCACCTCCTGCCAGCGCGGTTCGACCAGGCGGATACCACTGCTGCCTTTACCGGGTTGTGCCTCGACAAGAAGACTCCCATGCGCCGGCGCGTCCCATACTGCAGTCGTCCAGCCATTCGTCACATGCGCCTCAAGCGATTCGCGAGCCCCCGTGATCGTCTCCAGCCACGTGAAAGCCCATTCACCACGAAGCGCAATCCGTGTGCCTGGTCTGCCCCGTTCACGGTCTGTATTGCAACAAAACAGAATCCGGTTTTCTCCATTGGCTCGAAGCTGATGCAGAATCACATCGCGCGGCGCATGGGACTCCACCCATTTCCCTTCCGCCACATGGAGGCGCACCTCGCGCTGAGGTTCGAGTGCGCGCAATACTGCATGTTTCGTAAACGGCACGCTTTCGCAGCAAGCCGCCAATGAAGACGCGCGCGAGGAGGACTCGGCATCAACCAGACTCGGTATTTCACCCAGAAACAAAACGCGTCCGCCTGCTGCGGCAAACGCTTCGAGCCGGTCGAGCGTGGTGCCGCGAATGGTCCGCATCGCAGGCACAATCACGGCATCGTAGTGCATGGAACCGACGCGCATCGGACTCAGCATCTCCACCGCACACTGCTCGGGCAGCAGCGATTCGCATAGAAAATCAAAATCGAATCCTCCGAAAAGTAGCCAGCGCGTAAGATGCTCGAAATTCTCTTCGCGTTCGTCGCGCTCGTCTTGTGTCTGTGCTGGCGGTCCAAAACATAGCCTGAAACTTTCCACCGGATGCACCACTGCGATCCTCACTAGCGGCGTCCCCTGTCCAAGCACTGTGTTCAATCTGGCAAAATGATCCTCCACCACCGGATACTCACGGAACCAGGGCGACTGCCTGCCTATGGCCGCCGGATAATCCCGCTTCGCTTCGCCTCTCATGCTCACCCATGCCAGATGCGGCACGCGCACAGTGACGCCCAATGCGGCCTGCCAATCCCCCTGCCGCTTATGTCCGGCGAAATCGAAATGCCACCCCGTCACCCCATACAGCTCACTCATCACGCCACGACGTCCAAACTGCCGGGCCGCGCTCTGCGCCTGCTTCGCAGTATTGAGTTCCATCTTATCGCAGAGCATATCGATTCCCGGAATATCGAATGCCCGATAACTCCGCATCGCTTCACCGAGCGCACTGGTCTGCGAAGCAAGCGATTCCTCCGCCATCATGTGCCCCGTGAGTGCGATGCCATGAGTGCGGCACCAATTTCCAAGCGTATCCGCAAAAGCTGAGGAAAATCGCTCTGCCACGTGGTCGTGGTAACGATACCTGGCAACGCTCGCTCCATGCCATGGCAGTTCCCAGAGCACTTCCGGCAGCCGATCCTCGATCCGCATGCCGTAAGTCTGGTAAAAAGTATCCGCCAGATCATCCGTCCACGGCAACACGACATCCGCATCTCCATGGGCCACACCTTTGCGAGCAAACTGCGGCTCATCGGTAAATATTGCGGGCACATCCGCGCCGAATCGGTCGCCGAGCACCTTTCGATACCGCTCATGCGTCACCTCAACAAAACGTTTTATCGCTCGCGGATTCAGCGTGTCCACATACGTCTGGCCATTATACCACGCGCCCGGTGAAGCCGTTTCGAGATAAGCGTGCCATGCGCTCTCGCCCGCAGGGTCGCCCGGCTCGAGCCGCCGATAGCTCTTTAGACATCCATCATCATCGAACACTATCTCGTAACTCCAGAGCAATCTGCCATTGCCCGTCCGTGATGCTTCCGCCGTGCTCGTATTTACTCCGCTTCCAGCTTCACTACACGCGTAACGCCGCCGCGTGAAGAGTAAGTGGCGGGCGCGGAATGCAGGGTCGCTGGTCACCAGCCCGCCCGCAAAGCCGCTTGGCCAGCGATCCTCGTCGTAGAGCCATGTCAGCAATCCCAGCTCGCGCGCCCGGTCGGCGCATGCTTTCACATGCGCAAAAAATTCCTCACCCAAATACGGAGTCGCCATGCCTGTGCGGCAGTGAATATGGACACCCCCAAAACCCATGTCTCGGAAATCTTCCAGCTGGCTTAGTAATGTCTCGCGATCCAGGGTGCAGTTCCAAGACCAAAAGGGCGCACCGCGGTATTGTGCCGGTGGATTCTTCCAATCTGAGGAGGATGAAAAGGATTTGTTAATGCTTGTCATGGATTGTAGGGGACGACGGTCACACCCAGACTGGCTGGTGGCAGCAGGATGCGCAGGGTGGATGACGAAAAATCCACCGTGTTTTCATAGTTCGCGAGAGTCTTGCCGCCTTTTGCACCTGCCAGTATGTGGCTGGTTGCCTTGCCCGCCATCAGGGTCTCAGGAAGTTGGACATCCATCTCGAGGGCGGATTCCCGGCCGCGATGCATCCAGTGAATATAGAGCGCATCCGCATCTGCGCTCACCACTGCATCCACAAGAGCCAGATGTTCTGTTTGAGGCCACCAAGTCGCCATGCGAACGGGTTTCATTATTGTCTGATTGCCATTCAAATTGGACTTCAGAATCCGGTCGCCATGATGCCTCGCGTGGAGGCTCACAACCTGAGCTTGATGTTGCATGGTGATCGACTTGTCTGCACCGACCAGCAATCCCGCGATTCCCCAGTGCACGCCAAGCATCATCGATTGGGTGGCCAATTCCACATCCGGACTGCGCATCATGCCATGCAGGAAGCCGGCCGTCCCGAGCGCCGAGGCCAGGCCAATGTCGATCTTCGAATCCGGGAAGGCGCCGTCGAAATTCCATCCATTCCAGTTCCATTCAGTCACGGCCACCCGAAAACCCAACTCCTTGATGTGATCATAGGCCACCGCGTCTGCCACCGAGAGACCTTTGGAGTCGAATCGCCCCGGAGTGGATGTCATGCCAAACCAGATTTCATCATCCGTGAGTGCGACAGGCTCGAGTTTTTCGCCGTCGCGGTCGGCTCCATAGCAACCTAATGGAGCATACGCATGTGCCGCCAGCATGGCGTAGCGGCTACGAATGCTCTCGTGATCCACAGCCGCCCGCCAAATACTTGCCGCATTATTTTCCAAGCCGCCGCCATCAACGGGACGCGGCGCATCAGCAATCAAAGGAAGGTTGGCATCCACCGCATGAATGGCATCTGCATAGGCCACCAGCGCTTGCCTCAACCGCAAGATCGCATCCTGATCGCTTTGAATCCCGATCCCCTCGGCTTCCTCCGGCTTGGGCGGCCAGAAAAACCAGCCCTCATTTCCGACCTGAACCGCACGAATCCGAGGTTTGCCTGGAAGTTGCCGGACATGGCGGACCAACTCCGCGGCATGGATGGCCGCTTCGGCAATGGGCTTTTTAAGATACAGGGCATCGCGGAGGTTGGTCACCAAAATGGTCTGCCACCCCATGCGATCCGCCAGTTGGAAATATTCGGGGTAACCAAACCGGTTGGAAACCCTGTCTCCCAAATGCCCGGTCGAGACCGGTCGCTCGGCGCGTCCCGGAAGATCCGTCATGTCGCGCCAATCAAGGTAATCGCCGTCGGTGCCAAAAGGAAAGCGCACAAGCCGGGTATGAAAATCTCCGAGTCGCGAAATCACTGCGTCAGGCAGCGTGCCATCGGGAGCACACACCGCCTCAGGCCCGTGCTCGCCACCCCAAGAGGGCCTCTCCAGGAACTGGCCAAATACATCATCCGCCAAAGCATGCCGGGTTTCCTGTGTCACTTCCAGATGGACCGCAGACATTGCAGGCATAGCGAGAGTGAACACGCAGAGCGAGCATGCGGAAATAAAATTCCTCGGTCTCCTGTGAGTCGGCATCATTGGGAAATCAAATACTGCTCTGTCGCGATGAGGTAGAATGACGCGTTGCCCCAATTGTAATCCGAGAACCCGGCCGCGTCGAAATCGGCTGGGTTCGTGGCCATATTTTCCGGAAACCCAGCCGAGTGGCCATAGGCTTTCAGGATGCGAGCAGCGGCCTCCCTTGCTTCTGCAACGTAGCCATGACGCACCAACGTCTGCAGCAGCCAATAGCTGATGTGTGGCCAGGCGCGTCCTCGCCAGTAGCCTTTCGGATCATAGGTTGGTTCGTCGTAGGCGGTGGATGGAAATGGAATCTCGCCGAAGAATTGTTTGGGATCGAGGAGCACGTTTTCGATGAGGTCGCGGGTGGTTTCCCCGGGCACATCCATCCCGGCAAAGAGTGGCCAAAACATATAGAATGTCTTGATGCGGCGATGCTGGCGCGTGTGATGATTGTAGTCCCAGAATCGCTTTTCCTCAGGCACATAGCAAACAGTGAAAAGATCCTTTTGGATTTGATCCATGCGAGCATTATAGGCCGCGACGTCCTCCTGCCGGCCCAGCCGCTCGGCCAGGATGGAGAGGTGCCTCGCATCCCAGTAGAGAAAGCAATTGAGCGGAACTGAGGCCACCGGCGGCACCCATCCGCATCCGGTCGTGGCATCGTAGGCGGCATAGATGTCCCATAGCGGCGAGTTGTCGGCGATCTGGCCGCTCCAGCGCAGCTCGGCGAGGCCGTCGCGATCGACATCGCTGAATTCCTGCCAGAACCGCTGGTTGCTGGTGAGCGTGGGATAGATTTCTTCGAGGAAGGCTGGATCGTCGTGCTTGCTGAGATACTCACGCACAGCCCATGAGGCGATCGGAGCCATCGGCGATTGCTGCGCCATCCTCGCTGTGGGACCGTAGTTGAAATGCCTTTCGGGCGATGAACCATCGCGGGGATCCTGACGCGTGAACGTGGTGAGGATCGCGCCTTTCGCATATTCCCGGTGGAATTCCTTGATGGCCACCGAGCTGAAGAGCGTGTCCCAGAAGAAGACACAGGAGAAATCCGTATTGTCCGGCGTGCAAAGGCAGGCGATCCGATCCCCAAACTCGCCATCGCCGCCGCGCATGCCATTCCGAAGCAATGCATAGCGAGCGCGCCAGGCACGAAGCGTCAATGCGGGATTGGCGGTAAGCGGCGGCGCATCCCAATCGATGGCATCTGCAAACCGCGTTCGCGCTTTATCGACAAGCCGGAAAAAGTCCAAAAGTGGAGTCTCCGGCCATATGATCTCCGGCTTCTCGAGCGTGATAAAGGCGATGTCCAATCGGAACTCGAACGCGATGGTCTCGCCCGGTGCGAGGGTCAGCGTCGAAGTCGGCCGGAACTCGTATGCGAGGGGCTCACAGATCCTGGCCGTCACCCGCGGGTCACAGGCGGTGATCCGCAACGCCACCTGTGCGATGTCGTTATCGGGCGGCGACGCGAAAAGGCCACCAAATATCCCTCCCTCACATGTGCGCAATATGGGCGTGCGCGGAACCGTCGTCGCCCCATGAAAATAGGGCAACATATAGTTCTCCTGCTCGTCGGCAATCCTTCCCTGCCACGACGGGCTGCACTCAAAAGCCTCCTCAGATTCGTTAACAAAACAAAATCGCGAGACCAATGATCGGTCATCGAGAAAAACATGGTCGGCCTCCACTGTGAGCAACCCGGATGGGATGGGCAGTTGGCTGCTTTCCTTCGTGATCCATGGCAGGCAATCCAAATCCTGCCGCTGCAGCGACGCAGGTGCATCGGTGGTTCCAAGCCAAAGCTGTAGAGCTGGATGCGCGAGCAGGTAGGTCGAGAGCGTCGCCCGGGGACAAACCGGTCCAATTCCGAGCGGTGCGAGTGCCGGGAAGGCGACTCCAAATTGGGAAAAAGCGTCGCAGAAGAGGTTGTGCCGGTTTCCGTGGTGGCGGATGTCATGACGAACCAGATTGCGCAACGCGCGGTCGAAATTTGGATTCATAGATTAGCGAAAGTCGCCGTGTGTTTCCACGGGTTTCCAGGGGGCAAGGGTTGTGCGCTCCGGGAGGTTGCATCCAGCCTGCCAGACTGGCTTGCCGAATGCCAGTGCGCCGAGATCTTTCGACGCGTCGATTCCCTTGGCGAAAGGCTTCACTGCCATGCCATCGCGTGTGAGCGTTTTCAATCGAGCCGCTTTTCCAATCGCAGGCGAACCCTCCGCCAAGGCAAAGTCGGCTGCGGCGGCATCGACAAAAACAGGTGACTCACCGAGCCTGAAAACCAGATTGTCTTCGATCTCAGCAGCCGCGAATTCACTGGCGAAGGGCTTCCATCCGGGTGGATTGCCTTCCACCGCGATGATGTTGTTTTTGATCACCGTGCCGACGTTCTCTCCCCGGCTTCCCGCAAAGCCAAAGGGTCCGTAGGGCGTGTTGCTCGTGTTGCGAACGAGGATCGTGTTGTTATACGCCAGTGTATTGTTTGCCTGGGGAGTTTTCCCCGAGCCTTTGCCAGACGCGTGATAGAATCCTTGAAAGGTGAACCCCCACTCGACATTCCAGATGATGTTGTGATCGAGGATGTAGTTCTTCGCGTAGTCGGTGTAGAGGCCACTCACCGTGAAGCCGTCCATGTCGTGCACCAGATTGTGATCGATGCGCAAGAATCGGGCATCAGTCGCCACCGCATAGACGCCACCGCCATCCCAGTCCTGCAGCATGCAGTGGAAGATGTCGTTATGATGGATCCTTGCGACCGGATTGGCGGGGTTCGAGTTTTTCATCTCCCGTGGAGTGATCCCCGAGCGGCCACAACGAGCGATGGTATTGTAGGAAAAAACGTGATCTTCCGAGACGGCCGCGCCGCCGGTGGAAATCCCTGCGGGATCCACTCCAGCGTAGCTTGTGTCGAGAATGAGGTTGTTGGTAACGGCATTTCCCCGCCCGAGCACGGTCACGCCATTCCCTGCGCAGAACTGGAGCACGCTGTCCCGCACGGTGAGGCGACGGCCACTTAGCACGATGCCCGTTCCCTGGCCCCACTGGAGGATGAAATGCCCGGAGGTATCGGTAAAATGGCTCAGGTATTTCGCGCGAATCCCGCTGATCAGAATGTCGGAAGCGGGAGCGACTCCCATCACCTTGCCGCGCCATGGGTAGCGCACACTGCCGTCAGCATGGTAGCCCTTGCCATCGCCACCCGCAGCACGATCCGTCGTGATCGAGCAGGCAAAGAGATCCATGTCGCGAATCACGATGTGTTGGCGGTCATCGAGATCGAACGCCCAATCCCGCCGCCGTGTCTCAACCAGCGCATCTTTCATCGATATTCCCGCAGGAGGAATCACCAGCAGACGCTTGGCCGCTTCATCATAGAACCACTCCCCGGGAGCGTCCAGCAGAGCCAGAGAATTGAAAAGATAATACCGCGACCCTACCGGATAGCCGGTGCCGCCATCCTTGCCGCTGCCATTGGGAGTCGTAAAGGTCAGCTTGCCCGCGTCTTGCGCGGTCACATTCCCACTAAATGCCCAACTCCATGCGCCGGTGTTGGGCTGAAAAAATATTTCGGCTTCCAGCGCATTCACGCCCGCTTCGGCAAGGGCACTGTCCACCATGATCCCGGTCGTGAGTTGAGCCTTCTCATCCCGGGTCTGCGACACAAACTCTGTAATGCGGCTTTTCTTAGGGCGCGAGACATCATCGGATGTGTTGGGCCAACGCGCCAAAGTGAGCATCTTTCCATTGAGGAAAATCTGACGCGCAAAGTTGTGGGGAGAGATTGCAGGATAGTCCACTTGCAGTGAGGCCACACCGCCATCGCCGACCGTCCAATCTCCCCCCACCACATCCGCGCCGCTGATCGTGGCACGCTCGCCAGGATAGGAGGTGAAGGAGATCGGTTTTTCCGGAAGTCCCGAGCGCGCCGGACGAATGGACTCCCGATAGGTTCCTTGCCGCAGATACACCGTGTCCCCGGGCTCAGCGAGATCGGCGGCTCGTTGGACACTCGCCAGCGGAGCGTCCACCGTTCGTCCAGAATTTGTGTCCGCTCCGTCTGTGGCGACAAAAAGGGCAGAGGGGGAGATCGCTTCCAGATCTTCGGAAACAGGAGCCACCGGAACCAATAAAGGCGATTCCGCAGCAGGAAGTGTGAACGGCAGGACAAGAAATAGCGGGACAAATAGGGATTTCATGATGGAGAGCTGTCACCACCTTTGCCCAGCGTCGCGGACTTGCCGCTTCAATTTCTATTAATCCGGTTGAACCTGCTTTGCTCCAGCCATTTTGAAATTGCTGGTTGTCTCAGAAGCAACGGCAATCCAGAAATGCGAACCCTACTCATCCTCCTTGATCCGCTCCCGCTCCATGTTTACCCACCATCCGTGGAACGCCGCATGTGGATTTCGATCTCGCCCCAGTCCGTGCCAGTCCCCTCGCGACCTTCCGCGTATGCCAGCACGGTGCCTTTGGGCGTGACAACTATGCGCGGAATGCGGTAGCGGACCCCTCCGTTGAGGCCAGGCGGAAACACGGTGGAGACATCGATCGTTGGTTCAGATGCTGGGATCTGCATGGTTGGAAGTAGTGAAGTAGCCAGGCGGGCGATCATCAGCGAAAAGTATCTCCTTAGCAGATAATGTGATCCATTAACAAAAACCGAGTTGCTCAAGTTCCGTTGGCAGCCTTTCCGCCTGGACTGCATTCAGGCTTTCGACAGGCAAACGCGCGGGACCGACATCGACACCAAGTATGTTCATTACGGCTTTGGCTGCGCCCATATAACCATACGCATTAAGTCGCACGATCGTCAGGACGGAACGCATTTGTTCTTCCCTCGCAGCGGCGCTCTCTCCACAACGAAATGCTTTTAACATACGGGTGTAAATGGGCCTTCCCACAGCACCCTTTGCACCCACGGCAAGAGCACCCAAAAGATTCTCGTCGAATCCGAATGGTATATCGAATCGTGCATCGTGGGCGGCTCGACACAGTTGATATTCCATCAGGGCGTAGGTTGTAAACTTCACGCCGACAAGGCTGGGGATGTGATTGCCAGCGCACTCCAAAAACTGCGAAGGCTGTAGTGTCACACCAGTCAGCACGGGAATTTCGTAAAAGTAAAACGGTGTCTTGGACACAGCGGACTAACGCCAGTGCGCTCCAAGTGTGCTGCCTGCGTATCGACCGAGGCCAGGCGCAGCGATCCGTCGCTATGAAACGGGGTATGGGTGGCCGCCACTAGACCTTCAATGCAGTAAACCATGCCGGTTTATATGCGAAGCGTTTTTTCCAGTACAACCGTGCTTACGGCAGCCTCTCCACTGTCAGACGCAGAAACCGGCGGTGGCCGTTTGATATCGGAACATCATCAAACCACCGAACACGTTCCGTGTCTCCCACTAGGCCCAGCACTTCAGTTCGGTTCGCGATAGGCCTCCATTCTGTAAGGTTATCACTCCCTTCCATGCTCAAAACGACATCTGTGGCTGTTATAAGACTTCCGAACTCTAGAGCAACATAGCTGACCGAATCCCTGACCGCGAGAACCGACAATGGCGCACTGGCTGGCTCGTTTTTGTGAGGATCAAGCCCTTGTGCGTATTCCATTACATTCGGCACTCCGTCTCCATCGGGATCATCAAAATCTCCGCTTCCAGGTCCAGTCAATGACTTCATAAATCTCCAATTGTCCATGGGCTTGTCGCGGATGCGGATGGCGGCGGTCGGAGAAGCTCCTGCCTGGTAGGGAACACCTGTGGGATCATCAAGCACCAATGAAAGTGTCACTGTTTCATCCCCTTCAACTGTGGAATCAGCCACCGGCACCACGTGCACGGTGGCAGTCTCCGCGCCAGTAGGTATTACAATCTCCTGAGCAATCGGCTGGTAATCATTACCGCTGACGGCGGTGCCTCCGGATGCAATTTTAATGGCAAGTGATGCATCGGTCGGGCCACTTCGGCGGACGGTAAAAGTGCCCGCTGTAGTGCCAAACTCTTGCGCGTCTGTTGTAGCCTCCAGTGTTACAGCAGGAAGCGCTTTGGCCAGGTCGAACATGGCCAACATGAGATCGTCTCCACCGGTGATCGTCTCGTAATGATCGTGCGCAGAAGTCACCTTGGGCAGGGGCGATCCGCCTGTGAGGAATAGCGCTGAAGCACGGCGTCCAAAATAATCAGCGCGCTTTAGATATACCGCATCGCCCGTGATCTCGTGCGCTCTGAGCATAAGCTGAATGGCCTCGGCAAGAGCGATTGGCACCACTGTCTGTCCTGGGGCGGGTTCACTTTCGAGGTAAAGGTCAGCGGCTTGCAGGACATAACCACGATAGCCAGCGGCTAGCGAAACGTATTGCGCGTAAGGTGACAATTGTCTGTAGCGCTGGGCCATCAGAACTCCGTAGCTGGCGGTGCTCGGGTCGCCATAGCCGGCCTCCCAAAGCGCAGAGAAATCCGGATGACCTTTGCGCCGAGGATCGCCAGGGATGAGAGTATCGACATAGGCACGGTGTACGAAACCCTTGCCTGGGGTCACCAAGTCGTTGGGCACTTTATTTACAATCACGTCGTCGCTGCGCAGTGCGAGCGAACGAACCTTCGCGGCTTCGTCCGCCGGAAGCAAATCGATCACCCGCCACACCGCGACTGCCATGCCCAGATCGTTCTGCTGCCAGTAGGAGGTGAAATATTGCGAGTCCACTGGGGAGTTGCTGCCAGCGGGCAGCGCATCATTCGCGCGGCGGCGGTTGTTGAATTGATCCGCAACGGCGTTAATGGCGGTGAGCATGTCTGCTTTTTTGAAAAGCGCAGGATTTTCGTCCACGTCGGGAGCCTCCGCCCAAGCTTGTGCCCATGTCGCGATGAAGTATCCACCATGGCGTGGAAACGAAGCCCCGGTGGACACGCTGTGCTGGTCGTATTTGGCATGACGAGAAAAATCGCCGGTCGCCTTGTCGCCGATCTGATGGTCCCAAAGTGCTTGCGCAAACCTGCGTATTCGGGTGGGAGCGAAATTCCTGACGCGGCCCCACAGTTCCCAATCACCGGTGAACTCATGGGTTTGGTTGTCATTATTAAAAGTTGACATCGACGAGTTGGTAAATTGCTGAATTGTCGCGTCGCGACGGAAATCCCAGCCCAAGTGTTCTCCCCACGCCAACAGCCCAGTGACCGGGCTTTGTGTATTTTCCATCCACCAGGAGAGCGCAGCATCAGCTTGCGTGGCGTAGTTAGCATCGCCAGTGGCATCAGCAAGAGCATACAGCAGCAGGTAAAGTTCGTGGTCGTGACCCACATTCGAGCCATCCCAGGAACGGTCGTGGAACCGAACACCATTCGAGGCAAGATTGGGCAGAGTGGTGCGGATGGGCGCAGCAGGAAGTGAGAGAGTGTGCCGGTCGAGCATAGAGGCAATCATCGGGCTTGATTGCGTCCCATAGGTATCCCGCCCGCTGGTGAGCAACGCATCGGCATAAGCGCGGGCAGTGGCGAGATAGTTTACTGGCGGATTCAGCACAGCCGTGGCGACAGGTGCTGTGATGAATGCGAGATCATCTGTGGATGTGTAAGCCCCGGAAGGCGAGCCATCCGCATTGTAACCGGTGACAGGAAGGTCGATGACCACCGCCGCGATGTAGCGTCCGGCGGGAGCGGCAAACCCGAAAAAGGTATCCCCTCCTCCATTGCTCTTTGGCATGGAAACTCCGGTCACGCTGCTCGACGAACCGTCGTCAAACTGAGCGGTGGCACTCACGGTATTGGGCCACCCATTGCCATTGCGCGAGAGCAGTGTGATGCCGAAAGCGACCACCCGCTCATTGGCTGCGCCGCCGGTGATCGCACCCAGCTCGAAGATGAAATCGTTGCGTTGTCCGGTATCTGTGTCCGCGACGACCTCGCCGCCCAGACCCAGCATTTTGGTGCCAGAGATGGGCGAGCGAGTGCTGTCCGCTGACGTCACTTTCATTCCGGTGCCGTCGTTTCGGGTCACTTGCAGGGTTTTACCCGCACCAAACAGAATATCCATCGTGGCGGATGCATCGTTCGCATTTGGACTGGTCAAGACTCCGGACTCGAAATTGACCACTCCCCCATTGCCGGCGGTAAATGCGGTGGCCACCTGGCTGGAAAACGTGCCGACCGTGAGTGGCGTCGCACTGGATTCAACATTACCTACTGCATAACTTCCGGTGGCGGTGAACTGCGCAAGCACGTTTGGCAGAACGGTAGGGAAGATCCCGAGAAACATGAATACACGAAGCGAGGGGAAGAACATCCGAGCAAAATACTCTGGCGCAGGCCGAAGACAACCATGTTTGGGTTGAACTGGTTAAACGAGGATATGCTCGGGTTTCTTGCAGCAACATCCGCAGCAGAACGACCAATTTAACCGGAATAATAATATCTCGCTTTACCCATTGGTAAAATTCTGAAAATTTCGCGATCACATTGCCAGACACATGTCTGCGCCATTGAATCAACCATCCTACTCGCTTACACAACTATGAAAAAAACCATTGTATTCACCATCGCCGCTCTGGCGCTTGCAACCGTCGGCCATGCGCAGACGCTGATCACTACGACCACCGGCACTTATGCTGCCACCCAGGCGCCGAATACATCGGCGACCACAACAGGCACAGGCAATGAATTGTCGCTCAGCACTTTTACGACGAACATTTCAAATGCCTTCACCGCAATTACGGGAGGGGTGATCAGGTTCGACTCTGGTAGCATCAATTCGAATACGACCATTTCTGGCGTTACTTTTAATACGATCAGCGCGACCTACGGCACAGGGCAGGGCAAAACCCTGACCATTACAAGTGGCAACGGCAACTGGTCTGTGGGAGCCCCCGCAGATCGCACTCCTGTCTCCAGCACGTTCGCTCTTGGCAAGCAGGGACCAGGTGCAACAATACCTTTCGTGTTTGACTTTTCCATAGGACTCCAGCAGGTCGGCGTTACAGTGCTCTCACGTGGAGGTCGCACCAGCGATAATGGTGCAACGGTGACAGTTACCTTCAACGATCTCACGACCTCGTCCAAATACGACATTTTGCTCAACGCGAACGGAACGGACAATACGTTCTTCGGATTCATCGCACCAACTGGTAAGGCAATCACCAAGCTCGAGTTCACTCCATCTCCGCACTTCACCAGCGTGGATGACCTAGCGTTTGTGGTTCCAGAACCGACAACCTTTGCACTCCTTTTTGGCTCGGCAGGACTCCTGCTGACACGTCGCCGTCGCAAGTAAGCAGAATTACGAAAGAGGTCTGGTTTTAGAGAACGCGGTGGTCCTACTGGATCACCGCGTTTATTTTGTGTGAGAAGAGAAAGCCCGGAGATGCGACATTCCTGTCGCACAGTTTTGAGCCGCCTACGCAATTTCCTTTGCACAACTACTTTCCCAAATGGAAAAGTCTCCGCTCGGAAGTTTTAATGGATTATTGCGAATATAAAGAACAAGGCGTCTGTAGTGCTCACTGTTTCGCACAAGAGTGTCGCGGTAATTCCTTTGCCAGATCGTTCCGCTACCGATCCTGCGAGCAGACGTTCCCTTCCACGATTTAATTAACGTACTGATCTCAACGCGTGGTTCGAAAAGCAGATGTACATGGTTTGGCATGATCACCCAAGAGTGATGAACCACGCGGTCTCCGTGGAATTGCATAAAAACTCTGGCCAAGATGGCGCGACTGTGGGCGCGGCGCAAAATACACGATCCCGCTCCCTGATCCAACCATGCTTCGATTTGCTCGTTTAAGTGTTCACGATTATCCGTTCCGCGTTTTATGAGCGACTCACCAACTGCAAGGCGCGCCTGTTTTTCGTGCTTCCAAATATCCAACAGGTGTTGAGGCAGGGAATCTGCGAGGCGGAATGTGACAAACTCAAGCGCATTTCCCTGCTGCCAATGCAGGAGCTTATTCCCGGAAGTTTATAGCTCTCGTAGCGGATCAAAAAATTGAGAATCCACAAGGGCCATATTTACTGAAAATCAGCAGCTAGTCGAGAGAGCGTTTAGCATGGTAAAGGATCCCGAAGTATGCGCAAAGCCCGGAGATGTGAAATTCCTGTCGCATGGACAAATGTTCCAGTGGACAGGAATGTCCACCCTCCGGAGCGGCTCTCTCACTCCCTCGGCCCGCAAATACTCCAATCGTATGGCTGAAAGCCCATTTTTAATGCGGGGCTTTCCCACGCAAATAATAGATTGTTTTCAGTCTCGCTAACCAGCGGATCGGCCACGATGGAGTTGCAATCGTGTCCGCACTTTTTCCAATCCTCCCATGAGACCGTAAGCGGCACATCCTTGCGGTAATCGGGATGCGTACACGGTGCCACTTCGCCCGAATCGTTCAGCCAGATCAGATTAGCATCCGTGCAGAGTGCATCGCGCAGGTCGCCATCCGGCCCACCGCCGTATGGAGCAGGGCATGGGCCGAGGAGGACGTTGTGCAGGATCGTAGCCGCCTTGTGTTTCTCCGCTTTTCCCACCCCGATAAGCTTGTCGCCACAGCGGGCAAAGACATTGTTGCGGACCACGAGATCGCGGTTCCAGTTGATGTTGAACGCGGTCGATTGCGTATCATGAATCCAATTGTGCTCGAAGAGGACGTGAGCGGTCCCCCCATCAGGATAGATTCCCCAGCCACCGTAATCCGCTGCAGACACGCGATAAATATGGTTTCCGCGAACGATCGTCCCTGGTTGCACCCCGAGTAGATAGATGCCGCCATTGTCACTGAGCACACCTTCGCAGATATCATGGATGAGGTTGTTCTCGATGCGGATATTGCGAGTAATTGTGTCGTGATAGCCCCATGCCCAACCGACAGAAATTCCCGTGTAGCAGGTGTGCGCGACCTCGTTGTGAGTGACGTCGCATTCATACGCGTGCGTGAGCAGAATCCCGACGCTCTGGTGAAACACACGTCCGACATAACGCACGGTGTTGTCCAAAAAGCGAATCCGTCCAGTGCGGTCGTCTGGGGCATCGTTCAACTCGGCGCCGCCAATTTTGACTCCACCGCCGCCGAGATGCTGAAATGTATTGTGGGTCGCAGCGCAGTCGCGGCAGCCAGGACCGAACTCCAGCGCCGAGAACCCCGCGTGCTCCACAGTGCAATGATCGACCCGGCAATGCCGCGCCCATTTAAATGTGAGCACGGCAGGGAGATTGTATGCTGCCTGCGCGACTCCACCCATGGGCACTTCACGCAGCCTGACTTCTTCATCGTTGTGGTGATGCAGAATGGGGCTGCCCGGCTGGAACCAATCGGTGTGGCGGAACGTGAGTCCGGAAAAATGCAATCGCTCGACCGGTTTCGTGCCGAGAATGTCCTGCACCGAGCCCCCGTGGTTGTAAGCCTGGCCTATCGCGCCCACAAATGCAGTCACCACCGGGGCGACGACCTCAGTGGAGCCCAGCTCTTCACCGGGCATGGGCAGATAAGTGAGACGTCCGCTCGTGCGATCGAGATACCATTCGCCCGGCTCGCTAAGCGCTTCATAAAGGTTGTCTATGTAATACCGCGCCAGCTTGGGATTGAAAGATTCATAAAGATTGAAAACTGACCGTCGCGAACACCGCACCCAGCCTGTCGCCGGATTATAGTGAGGGTCTGGCAGGCGTGTCTCCACCCAGTAATGCAGCAGCACAATCTCGGCATCGGGCAGGCTTGGCCAATTCTCAAAGTCCCCGGCCCCCGGCTGGAACATATGATCGCCATCGTAAAGCTTCCGCCGCTCAGGAAACCGCATCGCCCCGATTGTCTTCACATTCTTCACGCCCGCAGCATCGGGAGTAAATTTCGGCAGCCGCGCCCGCGGACGCCGCTGTCCATGCACATAGAGCGACCGAAAATACCAATAACCTTTTGCAACTTCCGGCAAGTCGAGCACCCACGCGCACCGCCCGTGATGCTCGGTCTCGATCCAGCCAGTGAGCAGCTTTCCACCGTCGAACACCGGGCTTGCGCCATGCGCTGCCACGTAGCTCGTGTCGCCATCTTCCTCGCCAAATACCACACGGTCTGTGACGCGGTAAATACCCGCGTCGATCTCCACGCGCACGGCGCCCTCGATAGCTTCCTCGGCTCGCAGCTTGCGCAAGGCATCGCGTGCACCTGCAAGACTCGCCCACGGTCCGCGAGCATGGGAGTCGTCACCCTTTGGGGTGATGTGAAAGGTCGTCATGAAACTGCTCACTGTTTTAAAAAATGCGTTCGACAGGAGGCATTCCACCGCACTGTTGCAGGATCAAATGGCAGATTGGGCTGAAGTCGATCTAGGGCATGCACATTTCCACATCTCCAGAGGGTCGCTCGGCTCACCTCTCAACTGGCGCGAGGAGAAGGAAACATTTCCGGATTTTTATGTCGTTGTCCCAGCCAAATAGCAGGCCGGAAACCCCGTGCACCAGATGTCCGTGAAGCCCTCCGCCCCAATCGATTCAAAGACGGCGACGGAACACAGCAAATCCGCCCAACGCACCTAAAAGCAACAACATACTGGAAGGCTCCGGGATAGCTGTGACGGTAAAGTTATTCAGGCTGTGGCCTTTATCACGCGCACCTGCTGTGAACAACGCCGAGCCAGATGGATTGAAAGTGAACGTGCGCGTAAGCGAGTGATCCGCCGTGACAAATGTCGCGGAGTTTTCGTCGATTTCGTAAATTCCAGACCCTGTGCCATTCAACTGGTTGGAGAGCGTGATGGTGATCCTGACAGAATGTCCCAGGACGCCGATATTCGATCCAACACCCACATTTAAACTGGAACCAGTCACAAAATATTGATGCTTGTCATCCACAAGGGGTGAATCACTCCGAGTGCGGGTCAGAAAACCAGCATTACTGCTGAGCACGGTTCCCAGCTCGGTGGTGTTGGTCTGGTTGATACCGACTCCCAGCCAGGCATCTCCCGCAGTCAGATCTGCACGAGTCACATTGTAGGAAATGACCAATGTATCGAAAGACCCCACTTGCGCATTGGTGATTGTTCCCAGATTCACATACCCACCCGAAGCGATACTGACGGTGGTAGGTCCGATGAGAATGCCTGCGAGAGCCTGGGTGGCAGATGCACCAAGGACAACAGCGCCTACAAGGGCGCGAAGACTAAAGTGAGCGATAGAGGTTTTCATAAGTAATTTTGCGTGGATTGTTTATATTGAGTAACAGATGGGAATAGCTGCGAACCCATCTTTCACATCGACACGTTTCATACAAGACCCGTTTTAGTAATTTGGTTAAATGAAATGCGTCAGGAAAAAACATCCCTCCCCCTGGTGTTGGTAGCGCGGTTGAATCCGCTATGCAGAATCGAAAGCTCTTTGCACCTTGGAGATAATTATCTCAGGATTCCCCGTGCCAGCATATCTCCCATCAACCACCTCCATGACCCCTCTGCCCTACGCATTTAACGACGCGAATCGCCGCGTTCAAATCCTCGACCCGCGACTCCCGCAGCCTTGGATCAACTATCTTTCCAATGGCACGCTCCATGCATTTGTTTCACAAGCCGGCGGCGGCTACGCGTGGTGGAAGTCGCCACTTAAAAACCGCCTTACGCGCTACCGGCAATATAATCTGCCCATCGACAGCCCCGGCTTTTACATTTATCTGCGCGAGAAATCCGGCGATGTCTGGTCGCCGACCTGGCGACCTGTCGAGGCCAACATCGACGACTGGCGCGCTGAGCACGAACCAGGACTCACGCGATTCATTGCCAGAAAAGGATCCATCGAAGCCATCTTGGAACTTTTCATTGCACCCGGCACAGATGCGATGGTGTGGGATCTATCGCTGAAAAATACCGGTGGTGAGACTGCCGAAATGGATGTATTTGCCTACGTCGAATTCTGCCTGCTGGACTGGAAACAAGACACCGACTGGGCCTGCTACGTGAAGCACAACATCGAGGTCGCATTTGATCCCGGCGCGAATGCGCTCACCTATCTCTACCGCCATTTCCACGTCAATCCGCAACTCGCCGATTGTCCGTTGGTCTATTTCGGCGCCAGCGAGCCGGTGGCATCCTTTGCCGGCGACCGCGACGCTTTCCTCGGCAACTACCGCGACGAATGCAACCCGCTCGGAGTTGAACGCAACCACTGTGGCGACAGTTCCTTGCTCTGCGGCGACCCCTGTGGCGCGTTGCAATGTCCGATCCGTATTCCCGCGCATCAAACAAAACGCCTGCAATTCTTCCTCGGCGGTGAACCTCCTGCCATTGTCGAATGGCCGCATGCACTGGAAGAGGTTCGTGAGACAATGACCCGGCTGCGTCAGCCAAATGAAACTGACCGTCTTAAATCCACCCTCCGCGAGTGGTGGTCGGAACATTTTGATGTGTTGCAAACAAGTCTGCCCGACCCCGACATCGCCCGCCAGATCAATACATGGAGTCCAGTGCAAAGCGTCCACGCAGGCAGGTATTCTCGTTCGGTGAGCCAGCACGCTGCCGGGGTGCGCACGCTTGGGTTCCGTGACACTTGTCAGGATCTTCTTGCTGTGGCCTACCGGAAGCCGCAGTGGGCGACGGAAGTTTTTACGTATTTGATCTCACAGCAATACGAAGACGGCCACACACCGCACCAGTGCAATCCGACCGAGAAACTTCCTGCCGAACCTCGCGTCCATATCGACAACCCGCTCTGGCTCCCAATGGTTGCCAACGCGATCCTGTCCGAAACCGGCGACCTCGCTCTGCTTGACCTGCGACTGCCGTGGCTCAGTGCCCACGATCACCTTTCGCCGATCAGTGAAGCAAGCATCTGGGAGCACCTCCTGCGTATTCCAGACTTTATGGAGTCGAACCTTGGAGCGAATGGCATTCCGCTCATTCACAAGGGCGACTGGAACGATGCCATCGGGAAGTTTTCCCAGCAGGGCAGAGGAGAATCTCTCATGGCCGCACAGCAATATGTCTATGTGCTGCGGATTTTAGAAAAGCTTGCCGCTCTGCGCGATGATGAAACCTCAACCAGCCATCTCGAATCCCTGCGACAGAAACAAGAATCCGCCATTCTCGCCTGCGCATGGGACGGTGACTGGTGGCGGCGGGGCTTCGATGACAATGGGAACCCCATCGGCTCAGCATCGTGTGAGTTCGGAAAGATTTGGCTCAATACCCAGAGCTGGGCGGTGCTTGCCGACATTGGTTCCCGCGCTCAACAAGTCCAGGCTCTTGATTCGGTGGCTTCGATCCTCGACACAAATTTCTGTGGAATCAAAAAGCTCCACCCTGGTTTCCCATCCTTCCCGAAAGTCCCCGATCCCTACAGTGGTTACTCGCCAGGCTGTGGCGAAAACGGAGCCATCTTCTGTCATGCCAACACCTGGGTCATCATCGCGGAAGCCCTGCTCGGGCGCTCCGATAAAGCCTGGCACTACTACCGACAACTCGTCCCACACCTCGCGCTGCAAACTGTCGGTCTCGAACGCTACAAAGCCGAGCCGTATGCTTACGTCAGCAACATCATCGGTCCGGAAAACCCAAAGTATGGCTGGGCCAATGTCACCCAGGTCACCGGCACCGCTGCCTGGATGGATATTGCGTCCACCCAATACCTGCTGGGCCTCCGGCCCGAAATCGAAGGTCTTCGCCTCGCGCCCTGCATGCCGAAAGATTGGGACGGATTTGATGCGGTGCGCCATTTCCGTGGATGTCGCCTGAATATTCGTGTTCGCAGACGTGACTGTTCGTCATTGACACTGGACGGAGACGCCTTGCCCGACTCACTTGTGCCCGCGACACATCTCGCCGGACTTAGCCAAGCAAGCGTCGAAGTGACATGTTGATTACTTAATAACTTCCGGAAACTAAAAAGACCACGATCGCCTTCCGGTTCGGTCAGCGAGGTTTTGTATTATTTTTGTTAAACGGAAAAGAAGGCGGAGGTTTTCAAAAAAGGAACAAGTTCCCTTCCACCGACTTTTTGGGATTCGCTGCCTGCGTAGATGACCGCCCCTGGTTCAATTTTGCTGTTCCATTTGGCAAACTTTTCGAGATGTCGGTAAAACTCAGAGTGGTAACTTCGCGCCGCTTTGATCTTGAACGGATACAAGTGGCGCTGACGCGAAAGGATGAGGTCAATCTCGAAACCGCTTTGGTCGCGAAAGTAGTAGAGATCGGAATCGACGCCTGCATTCCAGCGAGCCTTGAGTGCTTCGACAACGATGAGATTTTCAAAGAGTCCCCCGAGAAGGGGATCCCTCGCCGCCTGTTCGGCGGAACGGATCTCCAAAAGGTAAGCCACCAAACCGGGTTCGGTAAAATACAACTTGGGGGATTTGATGAAACGCTTCCCGAAATTTTCGTAGTATGGAGGAAGTCGAAAGATCACGAAGGATGCCTCAAGCACCGAGAGCCACTCGCGCAAGGTCGGCGAACTCACGCCCACCTCGCCGCTGAGCGCATGGAGATTGAGCACCTGACCGACGCGCCCCGCCAGCAGCCTCATGAACAACTCGAAGGGCTGGAGTTGCTTGAGTTGAATCAATTGGCGGACATCGCGCTCAACATAAGTCTCGTAGTAGTTTCGGTAGAGCGAGGCTGGCGGCAGTCTCTCCAGATACAAGCGTGGCAGACAGCCACGAAACAACCAGTCGTCCCGGTCTTGGGTGATTCCTGCGCCAGAAATCTCACGCATCGACAAGGGCAGGAGCTTGAGAATCGCCGTGCGTCCAGCAAGAGATTGGGATATTCCCGCCTTGAGCTGTGGCTGATGCGATCCGGTCAGGATGAATGTCCCCTTGCTTCTGGGAGCTTCGTCCACCTGAACCTGAATCAGACTGAGCAACGAAGGCACCCGCTGCACTTCATCCAGAATCAGTGGCGGCCTGTGCCGATGCAAAAATTCTTTGGGATCAACTGATGCCAGAGCGCGCGTCTCGGGGTCCTCCAGATTGCAGTATTCGTGACCGGGAAAACACTCGCGCACCAACGTGGTCTTGCCAGATTGACGCGGCCCTAGAAGCGTGAGCACTGGGTAGTGCCTCGCCGCCGCAAGCAGGGTCGGCTCCATTTCTCGGGCAATCAGTTCAGTGTGCGGGGATATCTCCACACTGCAACTATAATCTTGTGGTTTTAAAGTTCAACATTAGATAACACAGACCAAACGGTATCCCTGTGGAAGGGTCACGCTTGGGTTCCGACGGGTGGAAGCCCCACCCTTTCGATACGGCCAATCATGTTCTGGAATGACTCCAGCACTCTGTCGTCGCATCGAACACGGGCAGCTTGGCGGATTTGATGATGCCGGTCATCTCCTGGTGCCAATCTTTATCGCGCATGTCGAGAGCCCGACGAGGATATTGCGGTCCCGGCACTTGCTGAGGAATTCGTTGAGGTTGGGCTGAATCGCGACATCGCATAATGCAGGCGATCCCCATGCCTGCTGATTCCATGCCGGTTGGATGCGCCATGTCCGTGTCGGATCGGCGACCAGAAGATGCGGGTAGGCGTCGATCCGAATGGCGTCGTAGCCGCGCTCGACCAATTCGTCCAAGGCAATATCCCAGGACTCATACCCTGCTCCTGGCCAACGGCGCTCGAGCCAGGAGAAATCCCACATCGTGATGGCAAGCGGATAAACAAGGTTTTTGATTTTCATATTGCAAACAGGGATAAGTCTTTTGTGCGGCTGTGAAGATACCCCGCGGTGCAACGGCAAGAGGCAATATAGTATCGCGGTTCAACTTTGTAACTGAACACGCCCAACTCACGATAATTGTTTAACCGCATTACTAATCTTCACATTTACAATTTTGTGTTTGCACGCGACTTTCCGTCATCCCCCCCGATGCACGCATTCTTCGCAGTGCACCCCTCGCTACACCAGCGCGTTTCTAACCGAATACGCAGCCCACCGAGCGGAGCATCCGAAGATGGAGAAGGGGAAAACTCCAATACAAACTTATGAAATATCCTCTCTTCAAGTTCTTAAGCCGCCTCCTGATCGCTAGTGCCTTGTTCGCCCCGTCCGCCCACGCCGCACCACAGAACTATGCAGAAGCACTGCAAAAGTCGCAGTTCTTTTTTGATGCCAACCTGTCTGGCCCCAAGCCGGCGGATTCCCTGGTGGAATGGCGTGGCCCCTCGGACCTCGCCGATGGCAGCGATCTGGGTCGGAACCTCACCGGCGGTTGGTATGATGCTGGAGACTATTGGAAATCCAATCTCACGATGTCCTATGCTGCCTATATGATGGCATGGAGCGCAGTCGATGCTCCCAATGCCTACACTGGCACCCGCAAGACCATCCTCATGCGTCAGCTCCGCTCCATGGCGACCTATTTGCAAAGCTGCGTGATTGATGCAAATCCCAGTCAGCCCACCAATTTCAGCAGCTACAATGTGGTGATAGATATTGGAGGTGCCCATCCCGGCTCACCACAACCAAACACCCATGCCTATTGGGGCCCCTCGGAAATTGGAGCCGCACTCGGCATCAAACGTCCATCCTATTATGTCAACACAACGGTGCGAGGCTCGGACGTACCAAGTGCCATGAGCGCTGCCTTGGCCATGATCGCGCATGTGCTGGTTCTAGATAATGACCTCGCCACGGCCAATTCTCTTTTGACCACTGCGGAAAAGTTGGCCACCTTCGCAGAGACATATCCTGTGCCTTATAAGAAACAGGATGCCAATGGCAACTGGAGCATTGACGATCCACTAGCACAACGCGCCATTCGCGCCACAGACTCGGCAATCGTGACGACGGCCTATCGCGGCAAGACCTATGGGGTTCTGATGACCGCCCTTGCCACTGTTGCACGCACCCAGCAGGCGATGGGAAAACCCACAGCTTCCAGTTGGATCGCACGTGCGGATGCGATTAGGGAGTCTGTCGCCATGCAGAATGAAAGCAACCGCGGCTGGTGGATCGATATCGGCTGGGGCGGCTGGTATCCGCTGGGAGCCTTCCAGATGGCAAAACTTACTGGTCTCGCGAAGTGGCACCTGGATCTACAGAATCACATATCAGGCTTTTCATTTCCGGGCGGTGAAGGCGACTGGAAGGTCAGTCCTGGTGGACTGAGCTTCCGAAAGGATCTGGGGGGCGCATTCTTGCTCCA
>CBDUBV010000009.1:0-46592 GCA_965365475.1 uncultured Chthoniobacteraceae bacterium
CTATTTCACTCTTCACTCTTTTCAAATATTTCACTCTTCACTCTTCTCATTTCACTCTTCCTATTTCACTCTTCTTCGATTGAACCGAAAATATGCGCAGTGTTTCTGAATCGATGCGTAGCAGTGCGATGGGTTTTGCAGCATGTTGCCTACCGACATGCCTCGCCACCTGCCACCTCCGCCCATTCCCCAGCCCGTAGTGGTGCACTTGGCTGCCGCCATTGGCAACCGGTGCGAGCTGACTGCACTCTCTGCACGTCTGCGGGTGGACTCCGGGGTCTTGCAAATGCTTCCCACGGGCGCACAGGATTTCGTTTCCTTCAAAGAAGCGGTGCTGGAGCTGCAACAGGAGACCGGCTCGGTGAATTATGATTTGCAGGAAGGTTTCGCTTCGTTCAGCAAAGGTGTGCTCACGGTGATGGTCAACGCCTACCAGGAGGCCGGGAAATGAACGTCCTTTATCTTACAATTTTTATCAGTCTTTTACTCGCGTTGTTTTTTGTCGCCGGATTCCTTTACCATTGTCTGCGCGGCTCAGGCGATGCGAACCGCGACAGCCTGCTTCCGTTCGACGATAGCCGCGCGAACGTTTCAAAATCACAAAATCATAAAAAATGAATTCTCACGTTAGTCCTCCTTCCACCGGTGTCGGCCTGAAAAAAACCATTACCTACGATGACGATGTAGTGCGCTGGTTCATGATAGCCTCCATGATCTGGGGTGCGGTGGGCATGGTGGTGGGTGTGTTAATCGCGTCCCAGCTCAGTTTCCACGTGTTGAACTTCGATACTTCGTGGCTCACCTTCGGTCGGTTGCGCCCGCTGCATACCAATGCGGTCATCTTCGCGTTGGTGGGTAATATGATGTTTGCCGGCATTTACCATTCCACCCAGCGGCTGGTACGTGCACGGCTGGCCTCGGATTTCCTGAGTCGTCTGCATTTCTGGGGATGGCAGGGAATCATCCTGGCGGCAGCGATCACGCTTCCCCTCGGACTGAGTCGCAGCAAGGAATACGCGGAACTCATTTGGCCGATTAACATCGCTGTAGTGATCATCTGGGTGGTGTTTGCGGTGAACTTTTTCTGGACGCTCGCGCGGCGCAACGAGAAGTCGCTCTATGTCGCGATCTGGTTCTACATCGCGACGATCATCACGGTGGCGATGCTGTATATCGTGAATCATCTGCAGATTCCGACTGGCTTGCTGCATGCATATCCCATCTTCGGCGGGGTGCAGGATGCGCTGGTGCAATGGTGGTATGGGCACAACGCGGTCGCCTTTTTCCTGACCACTCCCATTCTGGGCATCATGTATTATTATCTGCCGAAAGCTGCGGAACGCCCGGTGTATAGCTATCGGCTTTCGATCGTGCATTTCTGGTCGCTGGTGTTCATTTATATCTGGGCCGGGCCGCATCATCTGCTCAACACGGCACTGCCGGAATGGCTGCAATCTTTGGGAATGATCTTCTCGCTCATGCTCTGGGCGCCGTCCTGGGGTGGCATGCTCAATGGCCTGCTCACATTGCGGGGTGCGTGGCACAAATTGCTCACCGATCCCGTGCTCAAGTTCTTCGCAGCGGGCGTGACTTTCTATGGCATGGCGACTTTCGAAGGTCCGCTGCTCGCGATCAAATCGGTGAATGCGCTTTCGCATTACACCGACTGGACCATCGGCCATGTGCACAGCGGCGCTCTTGGCTGGAATGGCTTCATGGCGGCGGGCATGTTCTACTGGATGGCGCCGCGACTGTGGGGCGCGAATAAATTATTCTCGGTAAAAATGGCCGACCTGCACTTCTGGCTCGGCATGGTCGGCATCCTGCTTTACGTGGCTTCCATGTGGGTGTCTGGCGTGACGCAAGGTCTCATGCTCTCGGCCACAACGCCCGAAGGAGTGCTGGCGTATCCCAACTTCATCGACGCACTGCTCTCCGCCCGGTTCATGCTTTACATGCGCATCGTGGGCGGGGCGTTGTACCTGGGCGGCTGGCTGCTGATGATCTTCAACATATTTGCCACCATCCGTGGCACGCAGAAAGTGACCACTACCATTGAGGTGGAACAACCCGAGCACGAACCGTTGCGCCCGTTGAGCATGGGGTCAGCGATCTTCAACGCGCCCGTCTTCTACTCCTTCATGCTGGTCTTCACGGCCTCGCTCTGGGCGCTGGGCACGGAGCTGATCAGCATACTGGGACTGGGCCTGCTCATTTTCACGGCCATCGCGGCTTACATGCACATGGAGATCAAGGGGCAAAAGTGGAGCGAATGGTATGAGCGGCTTCTGCATAGCTGGCTGCCATTTACGGTGCTCACTTTTATCGCCGTCGTCGCGGGCGGGCTCATCCAGATTATCCCCACGATCATGCTGGAGCGCACCCATGCGATCGATGGCATCAAGCAGACGCTCTACACTCCCCTGGAGCTGGCCGGGCGCGACATCTACGTGCGCGAAGGCTGCTACAATTGCCACAGCCAGATGATCCGTCCGTTTGTGGGCGAGGTGCTGCGCTATGGCGAAAGCTCGAAGCTAGGCGAGTCCATCTATGATTATCCGTATCAATGGGGTTCAAAACGCACTGGCCCCGATCTGCATCGCGTGGGCGGGAAGTATCCTAACCTCTGGCATTTTCAACACATGATGGATCCGCGCTCCACATCCGTCGGCAGCAACATGCCGGCGTATCCCTGGCTCGCGGAGAACGACACGAATGTCGATGCATTGATTCCCAAAATTCGCGTGCAGCGCATGCTCGGAGTACCGTTTCCAAATTGGACCGAGGAAGAGATTCGTGAAAATGTCGCCGCGCAATCCACGGCGATTGCGGCTGATCTGGCGAAAAATGACATCCGCATAGCACCTGAGAAAGAGCTGATCGCGGTGATCGCGTATTTGCAGAAACTCGGCAGCTCGGAGAAGAGCACCTCGGAAGTTCCTGCACAGGCGGACGCGGCGGAAGCACCGGCCATGCCCGCATCCACGCCGGATGCCACTTCACCAATTATTGCGAATCCGGAAGAACTGAATGCTGCTCCCGCGAACAGCCCGCAACCATGAGAGACCAATTGCATTTCGACAACACCGCGATGGTGATTGCGGTATTCGCCTTCATCGTGAGCGTAGCGGTATTTCTCGCGATGTTCATCCACGCATGGCGCATGTCCAAAGACCGCGTGAAACATCTCGAAGAAATGCCGCTGGATAAAGAGAATAACCAGGAGAAAAAAGATGAGTGAGCAGGACAAATCGATCCCGACAAAAAACGAGAAACTCCGCCCCCACGTGTACGATGGGATCCAGGAGTACGACAACCGGTTGCCGAACTGGTGGCTCTGGACGCTCTACGGCGCGATGATTTTCTCCTTCGCTTATTGGGCCTACTATCACCGCACGAACCTCGGCGGAGACCAGGACTCCCGGTTGGAAAAAGACATGACGCAGCTCATGCTTGCCGCTGCCAGTAGCGGAAAAGAACTCACCGACGACCAGCTCTGGACCATGAGCCGCGATCCTGCCGTGCTCGCTGCGGGCAAACAAACCTTCGCCACCACATGTGCATCGTGCCACGGCGCGGACCTCACGGGCGGCATCGGCGTGAACCTGGTCGATGCCGAGTGGGTGCATGGTAATGCGCCAGGTCAGATCGTCCACACCATCAAAGCTGGGGTCGCGGAAAAAGGCATGCCCGCATGGGGTCCCGTGCTCGGCCAGTCGCGCGTGGCGGAAGTCGCAGCGTTTATTTTAAGTCACCACGAGAAATGATCGCGGCGCGGGCCGCAGTGTGAGTCACATGGCAGTCAAACTCAAAGCACCCAGCCGGGACGAAGTCACCACGATCAACGCGGATGGTTCCCGGTATTTCGTGCATCCGGCGGATGTGCGTGGACGCTTTGTCTGGTGGCGGCGGGCAGCGGGCGTGTTGCTCATCCTACTCTACGCGCTTTTGCCAGTCGTGCAGATCAACGGCGCACCGGCGGTATTTCTCGACGTCATCCATCGCCGGTTTCATCTCTTCGGATACACCCTGGCCACACAAGATTTGTGGTTGTTTTTCTTCGCCATCACCGGGCTCGGCTTTGCTCTGTTCTGCGTCACCGCCATCCTCGGCCGGGTATGGTGCGGATGGGCTTGCCCGCAGACGGTGTTTCTCGAAATGTTCTTCCGCCGGATCGAACGCTGGGTGGATGGCGATGCTCCCGCGCGACGCGCACTCGACCGCGCGCCCTGGACAGGCGGCAAGATCGCCCGGCGCATTATTAAGCACGGACTGTATTTTCTCGGCGCATTTCTCATAGCCCACATTTTCCTTTCCTACTTCGTCTCCTTGCCTGGGCTCTATGCCATGATGCACGAGCGTCCCACTGCGAACTGGCCCGTGTTTGTATTTGTCACGACACTCACGGGGATTCTGTACGGCAACTTCGCATGGTTCCGCGAGCAGTTCTGCATCGTGCTCTGCCCTTACGGGCGATTGCAATCCGCGCTCGTCGATGACGATACCATCAACGTCGGCTACGACGAGACGCGCGGTGAACCACGCGGCAAGCTCGGAACGCCCGGCGCAGGTGATTGCATCGATTGCCGCCGCTGCGTGCAGGTATGCCCCACAGGCATCGACATCCGCCACGGTCTCCAATTGGAATGCATCGCCTGCACCGCCTGCATCGATGCATGCGATGAGATCATGGTAAAAGTAAACCGCCCAAGGGGTCTCATCCGCTACGATTCCATGCGGGCGTTCGCCGGGCAACCGCGCCGATTTCTTCGTCCCCGACTTGTCGCTTACGCCATCCTCATGGTCGTGGGACTCACCGTTTTTTCCTTCGCGCTCACCACTCGCGTGGATTCCGTCACTGTCTCCGCCCTGCGCATGGTCGGCTCGCCCTACTACCGGGATGGAGAACAGTTGCGCAATAATTTTCTGCTGCGTCTAATTAACAAAGAAAATGCACCGCGCACCTATGTGGTCAGCGTGACCGATCCCGCTGGAGTCCTGCATTTAAGCCAGGCGGATGGCAATAGCATCCGGGTGGACCTCGCTCCGCACGAAGAGATACAACGTCCGCTTGTGGTTCAGATGCCCTACGCCGCCTGGGAACGAAAGTTTGATTTCAAGCTCATCATCGCGGATTCTACCGGCAAAGAAATCGTCACCCGGGAGCTTCCTTTTCTCGGGCCGTATAGAAACTAATGCAACTTTCCAAACTGCCCGGTCTCGCACTCATCGCCCGTCGTCCGTGGGTGCTGGTGGTCATTATGTTTGCCATCCTTCTGGTCATGTGGGTGAGCATCTATACGATCAGCGTGCGGCATCCCATCGAGAAACTGGACGCCCAGGGTGAGCGTGAAGTTCTCATCCGGCGGGCGGAACAGGAGCGTCAGCCATGATCGCGTCGGAGCTTACCGGTCCTCTCGCTGCGCTCACTGCCGGCGTGGTCACCAGTCTGCATTGCGTGGGCATGTGCGGGCCGTTGGTGTGCTCCATCTGCGTGAAGGACAGCAGGAACGAAGCCTGCGGCAATGCGCTGCTGTGGTATCATTTCACGCGAGTTATTTCCTACGCCGCATGCGGTGCACTCGCGGGGCTGTTTGGCAAAGCGCTGGCACCGGTGTTTGAAGGCATGACGTCGCACGTTATGGTCTGGGGGTTTGCATTGGTGTTCGCTGTGGTGGCGCTCGGCCTGGACCAGCGCGTGCGACTGCCAGGATTCATCACACGTCGATTTGCGGCTGTCGTTAATGGTCTGCGCAAATGGTCCGGACCATCGCGCGGCGGCGTCCTGGGCGCAGCTACACCCCTGCTGCCTTGCGGTCCGTTGTATCTGGTCATTGGCGTGGCGGCTGTGAGTGCCACCATCCCCGGAGGCGCGTTGTTGCTGGCCAGTTTCGCCGTGGGCACCATCCCGCTCGCGCTCGCCGCGCAGTTCCAATGGTTCCGGCTTCAGCGCCGCTGGTCACCACTTGCGATGGCCAACAGCCGTCGGGTGCTCGCCGCTGTCTCAGCCATCATCCTCATCTTGCGTGCCACATCCGGCACCGGGCTCGATGCGCCGATGTGTCCGTTCTGTAAATGAAGCCGCCGTGCAAGCATTGCGGCGCTCCCGTGCCCGCTTCTGCGCCGGTGCCCGAGTTCTGCTGCGGTGGCTGCCAGTTCGTTTGGAATCTGATTCACGAGCAGAAGCTGGACGCCTTTTATCAGCTCACCTCAGGCTCGATCACCACCCCGCAAAGCTCCTTGGTATTTCATGCGAGAGATTACCGCTGGCTGAGCGGGCTGGCTGCGGCAGCGGAGCAATCGCCGACAGCCGAATTGCGCCTCGGCATCCAAGGCATCTCATGTGGCGCGTGTGTCTGGTTGATCGAACGTCTGTTTCTTCGCATGCCCGGCTCGATCTCCGCGCGGGTCGATTCCACATCCGCAGAAATTTATCTACGCTGGGAATCGGGAAAGTGCGACCTGGCTGCGTATGCCGCACAGCTTCAGAAGTTCGGTTACCTGGTGGGCCCGGCGGGCGTTGCGACACCACCGCCCATGCGCAATCTCACTCTGCGTATGGGCATCGCTGCGGCGCTGGCATTGAATGTGATGCTTTTCTCACTGCCATCCTACCTTGGCATGGAAGCCACGGATCAGTTTGCGGATTTGTTTTCCCGCATCTGCGCCGTGCTGGCCAGCTTGAGCATTGCGATTGGCGGAAGTTATTTTTTTCAGCGTAGTTTCCACAGTTTGCGAGCGGGCTATCTGCACATGGACCTGCCGATCTCGCTGGGGCTCATTGCAGCATACGCAGGCAGCATGTTTGCATGGCTGCGCAATGAAGAGAGCTTCCTCTATTTTGATTTCGTATCGATTTTTACTTTCCTTATGCTCGCGGGACGGTGGACACAGCAACGCGCGGTGCTCGCCAATCGCAATCACCTTTTGCAAATGGCTATCCGGCCCGGGCCGGTCGATGTGGAGCAACCCGACGGCACATTGCTGCAAACCCCGGCGGAGAATCTCAGCTACGGCGATATCTTCCATCTGCCATCCGGCGCCCATGTGCCAGTGCGCGCCTCGCTCCTCAACCCGCAGGCCGGGTTCGGCCTGGCATGGATAAATGGCGAATCCGAGCCCGGCGTCTTCCGGGCCGGTGCACTCATCCCTGCAGGGGCTGCGAATCTGGAGCGCGAACCGGTGCGATGTCGCGCTGCGGAAGCCTGGCCGGATTCGCAGCTCGCTCGTCTGCTTCGTATCGAGACACGCCCCGAGGCGCACAACGATCTCATGGAAAAAATCATCCGCTATTATTTGCTCGCGGTGCTTGGTATTTCCGCCATGGGATTCGCAATCTGGTGGCACTCCGCAGGCTTGTACCCAGCTCTGCAGGTGGCCATATCCATCCTGATCGTTTCCTGCCCGTGTGCAGCTGGAGTCGCGGTTCCGCTCGCCCAGGAAATGGTCGTGGCCGGGCTGCGACGACGCGGCGTCTATGTGCGCGTGCACGATTTCTGGCAACGCCTGGCCCGGGTGCGGAAAATCATTTTCGATAAAACCGGGACGCTCACTCTTGAGACGCTGGTGCTCACCAATCGCGATGCGCTCACCGGGCTTTCGTCCGCGCACCGTCAAGTGCTGTGGAGCATGGTGGCGGAGAGCTTGCATCCCGTGGCAGCGTGTCTGCGTGAAGAGCTGCTCACGCATCATGACCAACTCGAACCGCTGCGGGATTGCGAGCTGTCAGAGACCACCGGCATGGGAATCGAGCTGCGCCAGGGCGACAACGTATGGCGGCTGGGTCGGCCAGAATGGGCCGGAGGCGAGGGTGGCACAGCGTTTACTTTAAACGCGGTAGCATTGTGCAGTTTTCACTTCGCTGAACATGTCCGGCCAGAAGCTCGACAGCAAACGCAAGCGCTGCTGCAGCGCGGATTCGAAGTGTTCCTGCTCAGCGGTGATCGCGCGGAGAAAGCTGCAAAGATGGCCGCAGAGCTGGGCATTCCTCGTGAGCACGCATTTGGTGCTTTAAGCCCGGAGGATAAAGCTGCATGGGTCGCACGCCATGCTGCCGCAGACGGACTTATGTTTGGTGATGGTGCGAACGACAGTCTGGCATTCGACCAGGCATTGTGCTGCGGCACTCCGGCGATTGATCGCGGGCTGTTGGAGCACAAAGCGGACTTTTTCCTCACGGGCAGAAGCCTCGCTGGCATCGGAGCCTTGTTTGCCTGCGCTGAACTGCGGAGGAAAGTGGTGCGGCGAGTCTTTGCATTTGCAGTGGGCTACAACTCGCTGGCCATCAGCGCTTGTCTTGCGGGATGGATGAGCCCATTGGTTGCGGCCATCATCATGCCCGCCAGCTCGTTAGTCTCCATCGGCCTTGTGTGGGTTACGCTAAACAGCCACCGAGGCACGGACTCAATGGAGCAGGATGCCCGGCTTAGTCCGCCTTGTTCCACGGCAGCCGCTTGAGCAGCTTGCCCATACCGCACCAGTCGGTCACGCCTGCGAAGATAAGCCCCGACGCCCCCAGGCCCGAGAGAGCCAGCCAGCCCCGGTGTTTCGTAGCGCCCAGCGCCGTGCCAGTAAGCACCAACGTGCCTGCAATGATCCGCACCTGCCGCTCGAGGGCGATCGCCTGCCTCCCGTGCAACACCGGCAACCCGGCATCCTGCCATGCATCCAGCCCGCCAGTCACCACGCACGCATCCAGCCCGTGAGCGGATAATTTTTCCGCAGCCTGTTTAGAACGAACGCCAGACTTGCACACTACCGCAATCGGACGGCCTTGCGCCACGGTGCGCACTTCGTCCGGATGCAACATGTCCAATGGATGGAAGAACGCACCTTTGATTCGTGTTTCCTCGAATTCCGATGGCGTCCGCACATCCAGAATGAGTTGGTCCTGGGATTTATTGTAAGTTTCGTGAGGAGTTTGCGTTTTCATAAGGTAGATAGATAAAAAGATTAACGCCACAAACCATCAGAGATGATCTGTGGCGTTAAATGATTCGAACCGCGCGGGCGATCAGGCCGTAGGGGTTTCTTCTTTTAAGGTCTCGCCACGGTCTTTCATCGCTGCTTTGCGACTGAGCTTCACGCGGCCTTTTTCATCCACCCCAATGCATTTCACCCAGATGGAATCGCCGATCTTCACCACGTCCTCCGTTTTGTTCACGCGGAAATCCGCAAGCTCGGAGATGTGGCACAGCCCGTCCTTGCCGGGCAGCACTTCCACAAATGCACCAAACTCCTTGGTGGACACCACGCGGCCATTATAAATCTCGCCTACGGTGATCTCCTTGGTCATGCCGAGGATGATTTCCTTCGCACGCGCCATTGCGTCACCATTGCTGGAGTAGATGTTCACGCGTCCATCGTCCTCGATATTGATCTCCGCACCGGTCTCGGCCACGATGCTCTTGATGGTCTTTCCACCAGGCCCGATGATGAGCCCGATCTTGTCCGGGTTCACCCGAATGGTCTCGATCCGAGGCGCATACGCACTGAGTTCGCTGCGTGGCGCGGCGATTGCAGCCAGCATGGACTCCAGGATTTTGCCCCGAGCTGCTTTGGCTTCGTGAATGGCTTCCGTCAGGATGGAAAGACTCACTCCAGGCAGTTTTAGATCGAGCTGGAAGCCGGTTACGCCTTCCGTGGTGCCACACAGTTTGAAATCCATGTCGCCAAAATGATCCTCCGAACCCAGGATGTCGGTAAGTGTCGTGTAGCGGGCCAGTGAACCATCGGGAGCATATTCAGTAACCAGCCCCACGGAAATACCAGCCACAGGCCGACTGATCGGCACACCTGCATCCATGAGCGCGAGCACCCCGGAGCATACACTCGCCATGGACGTGCTGCCGTTGCTTTCCATCACCTCACTGCTGATGCGGATCGCATACGGGAACTCGTCCTGCGGTGGAATGACGGGGAATACCGAGCGTTCAGCCAGCGCACCGTGCCCGATCTCGCGTCGATTCTGTCCGCCGAAGCGGCCCGTCTCGCCCACGCTGAATGGCGGGAAGTTGTAATGCAGAATAAAGGTCTTGGTATCCGCACCGCCGCCGTAGGTATCGAGGTTCTGCGCTTCATCCGCCGGAGCGAGCGTGGCCAGAGCCAGAGCCTGCGTCTCGCCACGGGCGAAAAGAGCCGAGCCGTGCGAGCGAGGGATGAGCCCCACCTCAGCCGAGAGAGGACGCAGATCGTGCAGTCCCCGCCCATCGCAACGCTGTTGCCGGTCGAGAATGCTCACCCGGAAAGCTTTTTTCTGCAAATAATCAAATGCCTGGGAGATGGCGAACTCGTCTGCCTCGGGATATTTCGCCAGCACCGTGTTGCGCACTTCTTCGCGGAGAACTTCCACGGCCTTGCCACGCGCCACTTTGCTCGGTGTGTAAAGCGCAGCCTCGATCCGGTCGCCGGCGACGTGATACGCGATCTCCAGGATGTCGTCATCCACATTGAGCAGCTCGACCTGGCGTTTGGTCTTGCCCGCAGCTTTGGCCAGCTCCAGTTGAATGTCGATCAGCTTCACCACCTGCTCCTGAGCAAAAGCCAACGCCTTGATGAATTCCTCTTCCGGCAACTCCATCGCGGACCCTTCGATCATGATCGCATCCGTGCGATTGCCCACATACACCAGGTCCAGATCGCTGTGAACACGGTCCGAATGCGTGGGATTCACCACGAACTCACCCTGAATACGCCCGACGCGCACCGCGCCGACAGGTCCTGCAAACGGAATGTCCGAGACGCACAGCGCAGCCGACGCACCATTAATGGAGAGGATGTCGGGATCGTTCTCACCGTCGCCGCTGAGCAGGATGCTAATGACCTGCGTGTCGTAGAAATAATTTTTCGGAAACAGCGGACGCAATGGGCGGTCCGTCATACGAGCGGTGAGCGTCTCCTTCTCGCTCGGGCGACCTTCGCGTTTGAAATAACCGCCGGGGAATTTGCCGACAGCGGCTGCTTTTTCCCGATATTCCACGGTGAGCGGGAAGAAATCCTGACCGGGTTTGATTTTTGTGGCCGAGACGGCAGTGGTGATGACGATGGTGTCGCCGCAACGGACGGTGACCGCGCCGTCAGCCAGGCGGCCCATTTTGCCAGTTTCGATGATGAGTTCAGAAGCGCCGATCTGCGCCGATACAGTATGTTGCATGGTATTTTGTGTTTATTAAAATGCCGCGCGCAACACTCGATCACTTGTCTCGTAGGTCGCAGACCCGCGACCGCGATTCGCGGCTCGGAGCTGGGACCTAAGAACAAGGGAAAGTGTCACGGCGGACTTGGGTTGAGCTGGCGAGGTTCGCATCGCAAACACTGATGCAAGATCAGCGCAAAAAGATGGAAGTCGCCATGGGGAGAGCTGCCTGGGATCCCTGCCAGAGTTCGCTGGCGGCTGGATAAGCCGACTCGCGATTTGGCGTTGAGAAGCAGCCCGCATCCGGACGGTGCCGGATGCGGTGGGAAAATTATTTGCGTAGATTGAGTTTCTCGATGAGAGCCTGGTAACGCTCGACAGCAGTGGCTTTGAGATAATCGAGAAGGCTGCGACGGCGGGCCACAAGCTGAAGCAAACCACGCCGGGAGGAATGGTCTTTCTTATGCGTTTTTAGATGCTCGGTGAGATGAGAGATGCGCTCGGTCAATAGAGCGATCTGAACGTCCGCACTGCCGGTATCGTTACCGTGCAGTTGGAAGTTGGTGATTTCTTTCACTTGGGTGGCCATATTGTATTTTTTGTTTTTGGGTTGGCAAATATGCCGGGAAATTTGCCAGAGGCAAGAAGGAAAAAGTTTTTATCACGCTATTTCTGCACTGCCCCAAAATCCGGCACAGCAAATACACTTCCACGCCGTGAACTCCCTTCCCACCAACATGCTAACCTGGCTCTTTGCAGCACGGCTTGGCCATGTTTTTTTTTACAGAGGCCAACGCCTATTAAAACCTGGCCGAATCGCCAGCAGTATGCTGCACCGAACAGAATTGTTATTCTGCGAAAATTTTGATGTCGTCCACATCCAGCGTGCCCGTAACGCAGTAAAGTCCAGGCTGAAGAACAAGACGGACAGCACCTTCTGGGACGGTGACCGTTTTCTCAACTTCGGCCCACTCACCACCGGTACTTTCCTTCAGATGCAGTGTGCCATGGATGGTTTTTTCGCTTCCATCGGACATGACAAACACCGGATCACATTGGACGCTGGCCCAATCGGGTGCGCCTTCCGGGGCTGCGATATCACTGGCTCTCCAGCGCAAGCTGATTGTCAATGCTGCGGGGGTGGGAGTGGGCAGATCGAGAGCGATGTAGGTTCGCAAAATGGCATTGAAGCCTTGCGGCGCCATGAAACGAAGAAAAGTGCTGCCTTCCTCGGTTTCTACGCTCACGGTGCATCCCTTGCTTTCGTAGTTCCCTGGCTCGATGTAGAAATCGCCCTGTTGCATCTGCGATTTTGGTGGGTTTGGATAAGGGTTCACTAGGTTGATCGGGCTCTCCAAATCTCCCTCGGGAAAGAGGTTTGCAGAATCCTGAGCTTGGATTGAGGTGAAAGCCAGCAGGCTGGCTACGACAGTGACGAAGGCATGTTTTTTCATATTTTATTGATTATGGTTTGGATTATTAGTGGGTTTCGGTGTGCAGGTTTTACCATCGATAGTACCGGTAGGGATCGTCTCCAAAGTCGAACTCCTCTTTGTAGTCGGCATCATAGAGATTTTCTGACTTCGCTTCGCCGACTACCGGGCGCAGGTAAAGTTCGTCTGCGCGCCCGTGAATGCCGCCTTGATAGTCGGTAACAAACTCGCGGATTGCGATGACCACTTTCCCGCCTCTTACGAGGTGGCCGGGAATGCGGTAGCGGCGAGGGAGATTCCATGCGTCCTTGACCGCCGGGCCCGTTGATCCGACCTGCTGTCCGTCAAAAAAAGTCGAGTCGTAGGTCTTGATGCGTCCGGCACCAAGCTGAAGGATCTGGCCGGACCATTCTTGAGGTATCTCGATCGTTTTGCGCCAGACGGCTTCGCCAGATTGGGACTCGAAGGCGGGCAGCATAGCGGGAAGTTCGAAGGTTTCCCAGGAGGAATCCTCGAGATCAGGCGCGACGGCTGCAGCTGCCTCTTTGCTTATGCCGGGATCGGCATGCGGCTTATCCCAGGGAGTCAGCGGAAGTGCGGACGTGATCTTTACTTTCCATGGTCCTGCGAGGCTGAGACGGCGGGTTCGTGGTTCGAGCGTGCGCGTGTCTGCCTGGAAACGGGCGCCTGCGTTTGCGAGGATTTGACTGAGGGCACGCGTATGCCGCCACCGCGTGAGACGGAACATGGGCATCTTACCCGTCTCAAACCAGCGTGGATCGAACTGCGCCTGCACGATGCGACCGTGCCCGACGTCGCGCACGTGGAGGAGGCCTTGGGCGAACGTGTCGGGCGATTTGTCAAATACGATCCAATCAATATCCGACCGGAAGCGGGTATCGCTCGCACTGAGTCCGACGGTGGCCGGGGAGGATGAGAGGTTCGCGCGTGCTCCGGCAAAGGATTTCGCGGGGATAAGGTTGCCTCCGGCAAGTCCGGGCACGCCGACTTCTTTCTGCGCAAGCATAACCACCTGGCCGCCGGTTTCGGCAAAGGCAACGATTTGCTCGGTGGTTACTGCCGCCCCCGGCGCGACGATGGCGAGTGCAGCACCCATGAGCGAGGTTGCTTTATCCGAAATCACTCCCAGATTTTTTGTTAGAAAGTTAAAATCTTCGTCGGTGCCCAGGAATACTGTATTGCGTGGAGCTACTGGTTTTGCTGTGGCTGCGTAGGCGAGAATCGAGCGGGCTAGCCTCTCGGCGGCGGGGTCGTCGGTGGCATCTTCGAGGTCCAATGTGCAAAGGATGGCGAGGCCTTTGCCGGCATCGAGTTCCAATAGCGGCGAGTAGGCGAGATCGAACTCACCTTCCAGAAGCGGTCGCCAACCGGAGCGGTGCGGTTTTTCAAGCATGGCCGATGCCACTGATCCGCGGGTGCCCCACCGCCATCCATGCGGAGGATAAACATTGGCCGGGTATTCCGGCTTCGGGTCGAGCAGAGTTCCTTGCGATGTCCAGTCGCGGAGGTCGTCGGCGTCGAGGCCACCCAACGCGGGGTGAGAGGGATCGATTGGAAACACCCTTCGGCTCACGGCATCCGCGACACGGAAACCCATGGAGTCGCGTAAAAACTCTGGGCTCTGGCTAAAAATCAAGACGCGCCCGCCGGCTTTGACATAGCCTGCAAGGGGACCGGGGAGTTTGTGGCGCTTCGAGAGAGCCTCGCGACCAATGATCAGCAGCTCCCGCGATGGTCTCCCCTTCCATGGCACGGTTGGTACGCTGAACTTAGCGAGCATGGCCGATGTTTTTCCCTCAGGATCAAAGATCAAGACGGGGCCGAAGGGCTTGATCGCAGCGTTTCCGAATGCACGGAACTTGAATGTGTCCTCATAGGTGGATTCCCCCACTTGCGCCTGCAGCCGGATTTCGCCGTTGGTCCTTGCGCCATCGGTCAGCGAGGGGATCGAAAAAGTGAGCGGTAAAAAAATGTTCTGCGCCTGCTCAATGGAACCCTCGAACTTGCCCGAGCCAATCTCTCGCCCCTCAAGGTTGGCTGTCCATGCTATTCTGTAAAGCTGAGTCTCGCCGCTGTCGTTGATGAGGATGGCGGACTTCTCAATTTTCTGGCCGACGCGGAAATTGTGATCTTTGGCGGTGAACGCGACGGGGTCTTCATTCGTGCCGACCGGGCCGCCAATGTAGGCGAGTGCGGGAGCATTTACTTCGCGCAGAGCATTGGCGGATTCCATCTCGACCCAACCGCCCTCTGGTTTGAGGAAACTGGCTTCCATTGCGGGCAGCTCCGCCGGACGCGGTCCGCGCTGGCCAAGCGCGACCTCCGGCGCAGGCACGCGCTTGGATTTGTCGCGGATCATAAATATCTGGGCGAGATCATTCCACGGGATCATGCCGCCAGTGGTGCCTGACGCACGCCACGAACGCCATGTGTTTTTAATAAAGAGCGACTGCAGGAGCTGGAAGGGCTTGCCGGAACTCTGCAACCATTGGAGCTGCGTCCAATCTCCCTGCCAATCTTTACCCGTGTAGCCGAAGCGCACGTTGCGACGGTATGCACGCGGCTCGAGCGAATACGTTTCCGGTCCGAGATATATCGCTGCGTATTCGGTCGCGAACGGCTCGGAAACATGTGACGGCCCAAAACCTGCCCGTCCGCGGTTCATCGTAGTATTGAGCGGGGTGCCAAATTCGATTCCCATATAGGGGACGTCTCCGTGTTGCATGTATTCGGAAAGCATCTCCTCGCGTTCCTGAAGCGGAAGAATATTAAGGTAGTGGTTGACCGAATAGATATCCCCGATGCGGCCTGCGGCATGCATGAAGACAGGTCGGGTCGGGTCCACGTTGCGAATCTCCTCAAGTGCCTCCTGCGCGACATTTTGAGTTTTAGGCCACTGGGGATGCTTGAGCGTCTTTTCTTTTTGTCCGAGAAAGCGAGGATTCTGGTCTGCGAAATGGTTATTCAGATTTGCCGTGGTGCTCCACATGACGATGGCGGGATAGTTTCGGTAGCGCTTTAGTTCGCGCTCCATGGCAACGATCCAAGCGGTTCGAACTTGCGCATCGGCAGTCCAGGATGGCTCGCCGTTTAACTCATTGAGAGCGATATCTTTGAAAGATGGAGCAGCACCGATAACAAGCCAGCCCGCCTTGGAGGACTCATCAGCAAAGAGTTCCCAGAAGTTCCACTGCCCGGGTTCCATTGCATCCTCGGGCCATATTTGTGAGATGTTGAAGCCTGCCCCTCGGACTCCTTGGATAAAAGCTCGGATCGAGGAGACATCCGACGGGACCCAGTGTCCGCCCCTGGGCCGAAGACGCACCTTTTTGCCATTAAGAAAAAAATCTTTCCCTTCGATCCAGAATTCTCTGAATCCAAATTTCTGTGGATAGACATCGGCTACTTCGGCAGCGCCCGCAGGTTTGGCTGAAAGCCAGAGGGTGTAGAGTTCGGGCTTCTCGATACCCCAGAGACGAGGGCTGTCCCATGGAAACGTGAGGCTTATCCGGGGCAAATCGTCCGCTGCCACATCTGCTTTCGCGGTGAAAGAAATCTCCTCCGTTCCATTTGGCCTGCGGAGAGATGCCGTGAACTCCCATGGCCCCGGCTTTGCAGAATGCATCTCGACATCAAGCTCGAGAGCCTTTTTGCGCACCGAGGGTTTTACAAACACATCAGCAATGCGAGTGCCGGAAGGCTCGGATTCCAAGATTACATCGCCGATCAACCCTCGTGAGGCCAGAGTCCGTTTCTTTTTCTCCTCGGTTGCATACCCCATAAGTGCCCATGTTTCGCCCTGTGGGGTGCGGGCAGTCACTGTGATCTCAATCTCTGCGTTCGCCCCGGCCCGCACGGCGGTTGTGACGTCCACGGCACCGTATGGCCACTCCACGCGTCCGCAATCTTTGCCATTAACACGAACTGTCGCTTCAGTGCTTACGCGGCGCAAATCGAGAGTGATCCGGCGTCCGGCCCATTCTGCCGGGAGCGCAACCGTGCGGCGATAAACTCCGGTCACGAGGGCAGGTGCAGTGACGCCACTCGCGATGGGCGAGGTCTGGTTGGCGGACCAGGATCCGGGCACGCGGATCATGGCGGGTAAGTCTTTTGCATCCGGCGAGGAAAACTGCCATTCTCCATTGAGCAGGATAGCTCCGCGTGTTGGTGAAAGTATTTCCGGCTCTGCCGATCGAGTTGGAGCCATGGGACCAACAACGCAAGTGAGGATAGTCAGAGCGAGAGCGGGAAATCGCATACGGGAGATACCAATGCACCTGCAGGGCTGGCGTCTCAACCAGACTTTGCATTAACAGGTTTAACAACTTCGCACGAGTGTGGATGATGTGGGTCGTGAAACTTTACTGAGCGGAGCATAGTCGCCGATGCGACGGGAAGGCTTTCGCCGCATTGCTGAATGGATTCGTCAGGGCCTCATGGATACGCCGAAAGCTTGAAGAAACCCTCGCGCAATGATCACGTGCCCGACGGGTCCGGGATGAATGCGATCCCATGCCAGTGAGGCGGGATGCACGTGATGCAATAGCCGGTCGAAAGCGGCTTGCACATCAACGAAGTGAGCGCCGTTGGACTCGGCCAACTGCCGAACTATCGCGCCGTATTCATCCATGCGGCGTCGCATACTATCTTCGTGGTTTGCTTCGATGAAGTATGGACTGGCAAGATAAAGCTGGCTGACGTGCGGGCGCGTGGTCGCTACAAGCCGGGCCAGCGTGCTGCGAAATTCCTCTGGCAGGACATGACTTTCCGGGCGCAAAGGCGAATCGAACTGCCGCCACACATCGTTGATGCCGATCATGACGCAGAGCACGTCGGGGTTGTTGTCCAGAACATCTGCCTTCCACCGCCCCGCGAGGTCTCGGATAGTGTGGCCGGAAACGCCTTTATTTATCACGCGGATGGCGGCTTGAGGATATGTGGCATGCAGCCAGGCGAACACCTGCGAGACATACCCGTGGCCAAGTCCAAAATGGGGACTCCAGGGTTCGACTTCGCCCGAGGGTCTGCGATCGGCGTCTGTGATCGAGTCGCCAATAAACAAAAGAGTGGAGTGAGGATGCAAGATCATGGAGTTGAAATTTATGACTTAGCAGAATCGGCTGGGGTGCTATTTTGCATGTCGATCTTGCCGCGCGTGGCTTCGAGACGTTCACGAATTTCCGCCATGCGACCCGCCGTGAGAGGCCACTTAATGATGAGGACGCATTGGACGATACCCAGAGATATTGGAATGACGGACATGAGGAGAATCATGCGGGTGAATACGCCCGGGCCCTGCGCGGTGGCGAGGTCAATATCAAATCCCGCTGCCACCACAACCAATCCGCTAAAGCCTGTAAAGATTGTTCCCGTTGCTTTCAGGAACCAGGAAAACATGGACTCGAAAGATCCTTCGCGACGTTCGCCTGTCCGAGCTTCGTCGTCGTCAACAATATCGGCCTTCATAGAGGGAACCACCGTCCAGAGACCGGCTACGAGCACACCGTTAAATACGTTGGGAATTAGCACCAGCCATGGATGAGAAGGATTGTAGCAAAACCAAATGCTGCCCGCCATGGCGATATGACTTACGGTGACAATGAGCAGTGAGCGCTCCTTGCCGAAGCGGGTGGCCAGCCACCCAAAAAAGGGAATGCTCGCCATGCCCAGGATGGCAGCCAAAGCTCCAGAAATACCGTTCAGAGTGGCGGCGAATACTTTGTCGCCGCCAAAAACATGGTAGAGCGAGATATACCCGCCCATGCCCATCACCAATCCTTCCAGGTTCATTGTAAAAATAATGACCAACATCATCAGAAACGGCCTGCTCTGGAAGGTCAGACTAACGCTGCGCAGAAGGGGTTCCTTTTTTTGCTTTGCTGCCTTGGCGTAATAACGCTCCTTGCACGCGAAAGTCGGTATCAAGCCAATAATGAAAACGAGCACTGCGAACAAAATGGCAATGTTACGGATGCCGTACAGGGTGTTTGGTGTCTCTCCAGGTGCTTGTCCTGTGAAGAAAGGTTGCTGGCTTAGTTTCCAAACCCACGGACTCAGAAATCCGAATGCGGCGCCGATGATGCCGGCATAAACATTGATGTTGGTGCGCTCGTTGTAGTCGGGCGTCATCTCCATCTTAAGTGTCTGATAAGGGATGTTGTAGAGCGAGGTGACTGTGGACATCGCCACGCCCATCACCGTGAACCAGACAGCGATCCAGGTCATGTCCCAATGCTCGTCAAACCGCCAGACAAATGGCAGGATGAGCATCATCAAAATGCAGCCGACAAACATGAACGGACGCCGCCGTCCGTAGCGGGTGCGGGTGTTATCAGAGAACCATCCCACGATCGGATCGATAAATGCTCCCCAAAGACTAAAGATCATCACGATAAACCCTTTGAGAACTGGCGACATGCCCAAGCCGTACACCAGCACCTGCTGGACCTGGTATTCAACAACCTGGCTTACGAGCGCAAGAGACGGACCACCCATACCATAAAGGATTTTTTCTTTCTTCGGCACGCGGTCCTCAGCTGCAGTCTTCTGCGGGTGATGGGTGTCTAAAATCGCTGGCGATGGGTTGGTAATCATACTTTCGGATGCGCGAGAATCCAAAAGGTGACAATCAGCTAAAATCATCTCAACTATCTGGGTGGTAAACATGTTCACTTGAGTTGCATCTGCAAATTGTCCAAGATGCAGCCCGTGTCTTATCCCCGCCCGGTGACCATCCGCGACCTTGCCACTGCGACCGGTCTGAGTATCGCAACAATTTCGTTGGCAATGCGGAATCATCCGCGCATTTCATGTTCCACGCGTGAGAGAGTGCAGGCCGCTGCGCGGGAACTCGGCTACCGGGTCAATCCAATGATGGCAGCCCACTGGGAGACCATTCGTGCGCGCAAAACAGTCAGTTTCCAATCGGTGATTGCCGTGATCAGCGATTGGGAGACGGTGCCGCATTTGCAAGCTTATCCCTGGATCATGCCTGTTTTCTCGGCGTTGCAGGCGCGCGCAGACGCTCTCGGTTACAGACTGGAGGAATTTTCGATTGCAGCGGCGACTCCCGGTTTGCGCACTGCCAATCTACAAAGGGTATTGCGGATGCTGAAGGCGCGAGGCATTTATGCATTCGCAACGATTTTCTCGGCTCATCCGTCTGTGTATGTCGATGCGAGGGAGGCATTGCACGAATTTGCAAGCGTCTTTATTTGCGCGGAATACAAACACATCGAGCACTCGATGCGCGGGTTGTGCCATATTCCGTTTCACCGCGCGAATCCCGATCACTATGGCAATATGCTTCAGCTTGTGGAACGCCTGCGCGATGCGGGGTATGTGCGTCCGGGCTTCTGGCCGAATAGCTGGGCGGAAGCGCGTCTGGCGGGCGAAACAACCGCTGCGTTTAATTTTGCCATTCAGGTTCTCCCGGCCAAGAACCAACTTACGGTGCGATGGCCCAAGTGGAAAGTAGATCCGCCGCTGGAAGCTTCCCGGCGTGATTTCCTCAGTTGGCTTCGCGAAAAAAAGCCGGATGTGGTCATTGGCCAACGCTTTGAAGTGAAAGCATGGATCGAGAGTCTCGGCCTACGTATTCCTCAGGATATCGGGCTTGCTCACACCGACCTCGGCCCACCAGAAGTCGGCTGGTCGGGGATGGATTGCCTGCTCCCGAGAGTCGCCGCTGCCGGAGCGGACCTTCTCACCGCTCACCTTCACCGCAACGAACGCGGGTTACCGGACATCCCCAAGGATGTGCGCATCGAGGGTGTCTGGGTTCAGGGAGCTACGACGCACTCAGCTTCGAGGCACCGCTGAACCCACGACCCGCACCACGCTTACCACAGATTTACCAACCAGCGCCTTCGCAGGCACCACGAAGTCTGGAAGATGGCGACCGTCCAGGGTGAGTCGGCTTACCTCGCCTTCTGTCGTCCTGCGCACCTCGATCTCAACCCGGCATCCTCGAAACTGCCGGACGGTCGTAAAGCCAGGCCAGTCGGCGGGCAGTCGGGGATCTATGCGCAGACCCTTCAACTCGGGGCGGATGCCGAGAAGATACTGAGTGGCGGCAATGTCCATCCATGCGGCAGTCCCGGTGACTTGGGTGACGTTTGCCCACCCATACTTCGGGTTCTCGGGGCCGATGATGTTCGATACAAACGCGTAGGGCTCAGCCTGGTAGCGATCGATGCCAACCTTTTGCAACGCGAGGTGGGGCACGAGCTGGCGGTAGTAGTGCCATGCCATATCGGGCCGTCCGAGCAGTGCCTCGGCAATGATCGCCCATGTGTTGGCATGACAAAATATCGCCCCATTCTCGCCGCAGCCGGGCGAGTATCCGGTGAAAGGCTCGAGGACGTCGGGGAAAGAATGGTAGCTGGGGTGCAGCTTTTTGAGTCCACAGAAATCCGTGTCGAGCCACTTCGCGACGGCATCCATCCCGCAGAGCTTCTGCTCGGCTGTGCCGACGCCCGAGAGCACAGCCCAGGACTGGCTGTTGAGCCAGATTTTTCCAAACTCAGAGGCGACCGAGCCGACCGGATTTCCCTCGTCATCGAACGCTCGTCGCCACCACCCACCGTCCCATGCATGCGCAAGGATCGCTGCGGATTGCTGTTCGCGCCGGGTTTCAAGAACGGCTCGAGCTCCATCGTCGGCTCGCAAGCTTGCCATTTTGCATAACAATTCGAGCACATACACGTATTGCTGCGCGGCAAATACCGACTCGCCGCTACCTTTGCGCGAGAATTTCCCGATCGAGTCGTTCCAATCCCCATGGTATATCCGAGGCAGCCGGTGTATGCCGAGGTGAGCCTCAATAAAATCTGACACCCGCAAGAGATGGGTCCATACGGTGTCCGAGCCGACCGGCGTGAGATTATCGGTAGCAAGCCAGGCTACTGACTCGTCCAGCAGGGACACGTCGCCGGTCTCGCAAAGAATTGCATGAGCAAGCATTGGCAGCCACAGAGCATTATCAATGTGCACACGTGGCTCAGCGGGCGCTTTTTCGATCGGATTACATTGATGCGGGGCATGGCCGTCCTGGTATTGCTGCGAGATCAGATACAGTAAGGTGTCGGCTGCCCATTCTGGTCTTCGTGTGGCCACGGCCATCATGTCCTGACATGTATCCCGAAAACCGAGTGTGCGCACGCCGGCAGCATGTTGACTGATTGAACGCGAATACCGCCCGGTGTGCACAGTCTGAACCGGCCCCCAGATGTTGATCTGCCGCTCGATGTCAGCATCGGGCAACTCCGCCTGAAAGATCCCAAGATACTCGTCCCACCAGTCGTGCAAGGCCAACTTCAACCGCTCCGCTTCCCCCGGCTTGCAGAGTCTTCGAATCGACTCACGTGCGGACTCCAGCGCGCGCGGCCATTCCACGATCGCACCCGGTTCGCAGCCTAAAAAGAATTGCATGCGGTCAGTGCTTTCCGGCGCAATCGTGACCGGACATTGCAAAGCGGCGCAGGGATCGCCGCAAAACATGGAAATGTCTTCGCAGGCATTCCGTTCCACCGCTAGCGGGTTACGCTCGGTGCGATAGGCACCAACAAAAGCATCGCGGTCCCCACAGAAACTCGCCGTCTCGCGGCTTGAGGCAAAATACACTAGCGGACAATCGGCAAGGTGCGGGTTGAAATGAAAGTGCCGATATAGATAAATCAGTGCCCCGGTGGTGGCGTCGCGCGTCACCTGTAGGTTGTGCTTCACGTAGCATGCCCAGTCAGTGTCCTGCTTCCAGTCCAGGAGGCATAGCTCTGCGTAGCCGAAAACATCAAGGGCAACAGCGGCGGCGCCATGGTTTGTTATTGTCAGGTCCCAAACCAGCGCGTGTGTTTCCGGCGCAATGAACAACTCGAGCACCGCCTCAACCTCCCCTCGACACGCAACAAACCGTGTGAGACCGGGTTCATGCTCGGCCCTCCATGCATCCAAAGGGTGCTCAACCGGACGCCAGCTGGGTGACCAGGTGGGCCCATCCGCCTCGCGCAGGTAAACGTAGAATCCGGGTGAATCAATCGGCAGGTTGTAGTGCCGGTAGCGCGTGATCCTGTTTTTAAGCGGGCTCCTCCACCACGCCATTCCGCCTCCCGCTTGCGAGACAAATGCGTGGAGAGACCCATTCGAGAGATAGTTTATCCAAGGCGCGGGCAGATCGGGCCGCGTAACTACAACCCGCCTCAGCGAGTCGTCAAAAGCATAGGGCAAAAGAGAGGATGCCATCTTCCTACCCATACCGGATACGCTTTGCGATCTGCACTGACGCGATTGGTTAATAGGTTTAATGCATGAGGAATGAGTGTTGCTCTTAGCACCGGGGCACGGACCTGCCACCCTGTGAAGGATGAACCTCGCTATGCTATGGAGCTTTGCGTTTTTGTGCGATCATCCACGAGATAAGGCCGGGATGGTGATAGGCGGCTTTCTGGGAGTCGCCATGGGATAAGCCGGGGAGGAGAAATAGCTCCACACGGCCACCAACGGCGCGAAGGGAGTCGGCCATGATTTCTGCTTCCTCGGGAGTTGTTGTCGGATCCGCGGCACCGTTAAACATACGCACAGGCACATCGCGCAGCCGGGCGGCATCTTCAGGAGAGCCCATGCGCCCGCCGACGGGCACCACGCAGGAGAAACGTCCGGGTTGATCCAAGGCGACTGTCCATGCACCGATGCCTCCCATGCTGAATCCAAGAAGCGAGACGCGGTCATGATCGACCGGGTACTTGACGATGATTTTGTCGATCAGTTCCCCAACGAGAGGTCCGCGCCAGGCTGTGGGCGACATGGGATACACGATGATGGCTTCGGAGCCTGCAAGCTTGGAAAGCAATGCGAGGGTTTCCTCGGCTGCGGCATCGTTGTTCTGCCCGCTTCCGTGTAGGTGGACGATGAGAGGGAGTCCCGCGGGCGAATCGGCACTGTGCGGGACATGGATTTTGTAAGGCAACGTGCCCGCCCATCCATTGGCTTTGCGAATTTTGTGCCACCAGCGTTCGCTAATGCGGTCGGCGTGAGATGGCGTGGCGTCGGCTCCGGCGAGGCGGAAGCCGAGGATGCGCGCAGCGTCCTCGCCGTCGTTAGGCGGGGCATGGCAGCCATCGGGCAATCGGAAAAAGATGTGTTCAAGCACAAGCGGGTTTTTGCCAAGCCACATCTCGGTGCGTGCGCCGTAGATGCCCGGGGAAATGGGGCGCTGCACGAGTTGGCCTTCGGCATCGAACCAGCGGGTGGAAATTTTTGGCAGAGTGCTGAAGAGACGCAACGCGCGCTCCTGGTTTGCAAATTGGATATTTGGGAAGCGACTGCCTTCAAATATGTGTTGTGGAAAAGCCAAGCGGGCGAAGGCGACGTCGGCAGCCTCTCCGGCGGTGGATTTCCATGGCCGGTTTGCTTTAAGGAGAATACTTGCCGCAAGCTTTGCCGAGACGTCCGCTAGCACGATTTCCTGCGCGTGCGGGCCACTTATGGTAAGGGGCTCGCCGTCACCGGGCAGCATGGGCAGCGACGCGGCTGCCAGCGGGCCGTGGGCTTTGAGGACAAGCTCGCCGATAGCCGCCCCGCCGCGCTTTACGCTCCATCGAGTTCCTACCAGCTCGGGTATCCCCAAGACATGCAGAGCGCAAACGCCGGTATGAGGGTCAAGCCCGATCCAAGCTGTGCATCCTGGAGTGGTGGAAGCTGCGAGATTTTCCGAAAGGCGCAACGACTGGAACTCTGCGCCATCTGCAGAAGGCCAAGCCCACCGGATACGGCGTCCGAAGCCGTCGTCGTCGTTGACAAAGATGCGAGTAAAAACCATCCCGCCCGACCTGGGTGCCTGTCCAATTGCGGCCCATGGCAGCATGGCTTCAACGCGGTAGCCATTCGAGGTACGCGTTACCTTCCAAGTAACGGCTTTTGGAAAATTTTGTAGGTGCTGCGGGCGGTTGTCGTAGATATAAGCACGCGGTTGGGTTTGTTCATTGCCTGGGCTGATGACAACCTGAAGGTTGTCGGAACCTATGGCGGAGGCTGCGAGAAACAACTCGACACTATCCTTCATGTAGGCACCCGAGGCGCGAGCAGCCTCGCTTGGGGTGGCGTCGGCCACATTCACAGCGACACGCAGGCCGACATCGTCCCACGCAAGCCACGCGCTGGCATGAGATGCTTGCAGATCAGGCATGCGCGGGGCGTCTGGCGTGAAGGGCTCGGTGCGCAAAGCGCACGCACCCTCATGCCAGGATGTCCAGCGGGGTAGCCGTAATTCCGAAGCCTGCATTGTGGCTAAAAGAGTCAACGCTATAAGAGCGACAGCTGAAGAACTCACAGAAAAAGTAACAACTGCCGGTGCCATTTTTCAGATCATGCTGCGATGGAGTCAAAAAAACCCGGGACTTCAAGAAGCAAGCGCCCTTTTGCCATGGGTAGAATGAATGCGCCATCCGTCGTGCGCGGCAGGATCTCTCCCGTGCCGAAAACCCTCACGAGTTCAGCGGCAGTCGGCAGGCGGAGGGTCTCGCCGGCGAACGAACTGCGCTCATCGATCATGTCTATGTTGAGCGCCTTGCGGACAGGAATGTAGTGGAGCAGCGTGAGAAGGAGAGTGGTACCGGTGCGGCGCGGATAGATCTGAATGGTCGACGCAAGCCCGTCTCCGAATGGCGCCGGGCCGATGAGTCGGCGCATGGCGAGTCTCCACGCATCGCGGATGGCGATATTCCCGCTTTGGCGGTACTCGCGGAAAATCGGGTCAGCGAAGACGATAAAGCGTTCTCCGCCAAGCACCGCAGGCTGCCCGCTGCCATCGGGGCGCGGAGGGGTCTGTAGATGGGAGCAATAGCGCACGTCGTCGCGAATAAAGTAAGGCAGTACTCGCTCGACGAGAGTCTGGCAACCCGGTGCTTCAAGCACAAGCCCCTGTTGGTACACCACGCGATCAGTGCGGGCGAGTTCCCGTGAGAAGTCTGCGGAAGTCCGCCAGTAATTTGGAAACTCTGCAACTTCTCCAAGAACTTTCACTGGCAGAAAATCAAGCATCCACTTGCCGGAGGCATCGCAGCCTCCTTTAAAAGAAACAATTAGTTTTCCACCGCCATGGTAGTATTGGCGCAGCTTTTTTAAGAACTCTGACGTCAACGTACTGGTGTCACCCAGAATGACAATATCCAGCCCATTGAGGTCGCTGTCGGCATCCAATAGCTGGCATTCGTAGTGCGATTCCTCGCACATTTGGATGGCTCCTTCGTCGGACTTGGCGGTCTCATCGGCATCCATCCCCGGCGAGCCGCTGGTGGTGATGCCCACTTGCACCAGCGCCTTTGAGCCTTCATAAAATGGCTCTGCGGCAGCGACTTGGGCATACACTGCGCCAATGAGGTCGTAGGCAGCGGGATCGAGGATACCCCGCGGCGGAAGCTGGTCGCCGATGGAGTTGGCACCGCCAAGCGCCTGTGGACGGAAGCACTCGAACTCCAGCGCAGGCTGCGGCTTGAGTCCGCCGAAGTCGCCCCATAAGGTTTGGAACCGGCCAGTCATGGCCAGCCAAGGTTTACCCCAATAGGCTGTCGAACGCGCCAAACGAGGAAAATGATAGTACCCCCAAAACCCTGAGGGCAGCGACTCAATCTCCATGTGGCTCATGAAAGGGTAGCGGGCGCGTCCGCCAAGGCCGGGTTCAAGAAAGGTATCCGAACCAGCATTTATAAAGACCGTGGCCTCAGGCCGTGCGCCTTGGATCAAGTTAAAGAAACGCCTGGAGAACGTCTCGTGCGCCTTGGCCATGAACCGTTCGTGGCCAGCGAGAGAGTCATCGAGCAGCTTATATTTTTCGCGGAATTTCCGGGACTCTGGGGACCAGCACGCGCCTTTCGGGAAAAAACAAATATCGTAGAAAAATCCGTCCACCTCTCGACCATAGCGGGCAAGCACTTCGCAGGTGACATCTTCGATGTGTTGCTGGACATTGGGATGCAGCCAGTTGACGAATTTCCATTGGCCAGGGTGCCCGGAATCCCAATCCCCGAATCGGCCATTTTTATACATGGCACGCCAGTCCGGATGGTTCTGGGTTAGCAACGCATCCCAGCCAACCGTGATATAAATCGGACAGCGAATACCCTCCCGGTGCAGCGCCTCGATCTGCTCACCCAGAAGGTCGCGCCCGGCCGGGACGAGGTGAGGATGAATTGGGCAGACTTGAGACGGGTAATACGTGTAGCCATGATGGCATTTGGCGAAGATTGTAGCGCTATTGACGTGAGCGCGCTTCATAGTCGCGGCGAAGTCGCGAGCGTCAAATTCCGCAGCTACACTTGAAATAAAAGGCGAGGTATGAAAGTCGAGGTGAACTTGACGCTGATGTGTGAGGAGAGGGTGGGGCATGGAATTTTAGACTGTGATAAAGCTATTTCCCTAATGCATGGGAATTGAGAAAACGAGCTGGTCGCCGGGATGAGTGAGAACGCTGTGGTGGCGCGAGACTGTGCCCGCGAAGTCCAATGAACGAGGGAAAGATACCTTCAGCGCGCCCCCGCGAGGACACTGCACCCGGACTTCCCGAAGCTCGCCCGCCCGCACCGTCGCGCCGGTGAGGAACGCCCCCTCACACAGGACGCCATCAAACGTAAAATCCCGCCATTGTTTTGGCAGTGAAGGAAGGACATGCAATGTCTCACCACGTTGTTGGACAAATATTTCCACAATAGCCTGAAGAACTCCAAACCCGGCATCCATTTGCATCTGATCCTCCCCCCGCACGTCGTCCGGACCATCGAAGAAGGGACCGTGCAGCCATGAGGAAACTCCTGGCGAGTCCGCGTTATGCAATGTGCCGTCTCCTTCGTTGGTAAATACATCCTCCCAGATGCGCAACAGGGATACGGCCGCCGACGCGTAGCCACAGCGAGCCCAGAGCATTGCCGCCCAAGGCAAGGACCACCCCACCCACTGGCCCGGCCCGATTGCCGACCAATGCTCGATGCTGCGTTTCACAAGATCGCGCATTTCCGGGTCTTCGGGATCAATTGTGCAGAATGGATAAATGCCAGCGAGATGCGAATGGTGGCGGTGGCTTTCGGTGAGGTCCTGCCCTTCCCACAAGACGATTCGATGACGAAGATCGTACTCTCCCCACACCTTGGCGATCTGCATGGTGGTGGCAATGGGCAATCGCTCGCGCACATCCTGCCACCGGGGATCGGCAGCCTCACCGAGATCTCCTGCCGCCCGCTGGAGCAAGTTGGCCGTCATGTGGAACGCGGCGAGTTGAAAGGACGCGTTGCGCCCCCAATTGCCGAACTCAGCTGAGACGCTCACTGGAAGTGCAAGGCGGCCCCCCTCATCCTCTTCGCACATCGCCCAAAATCCTTCGAACGCCCCTCTGAGCAGTGGCCAGGCTACCTCGCGCAGCAACGAGATATTCATGGTATGCCGGTAATGCAACCAGGCCAACTGAGCCATCCACGCTGTGCAGGCTTGGTCGATGGTTCCCTGCCAGAAGTTGCCTATGACCTGGCAGCGATCATCTACAGCGTGCGGGAGCATCAAGGCAGCTGGAGCACCGAAAAAGGCATTTGCATTCTGGCGCAACGCGGGAAGCCACGAGAGCAGCATCCGCCACACGGGCATCAAGTGGTCGGTCTGATTTGTCGGCAGACACGGCCAATAAATCATCTGGAGATTGATGTTAAAGTGATAGTCGTTGCTCCATGGAGGCAGACTTGTGTCAGCCATCCATGGTCCCTGTAAGGTGGCCGGAGGTGCATGGGGCGGGGTCATCCCAGCTTGTTTGAAAACGCCATAGTCCCAAGCGCGCTGAAGAGCCGGATCGGGCAGAATAACCACCGGCAGCCGCTTAAGATAATCCTGATACGAAAAATTGATTTCAGGGTTGGCGTGGGTGCTCGTGTCTTTGACCACAATCCCCTCCAAGGTGCGCTGCCAGATCAGCTCCAATGCTGCATCCTGGGGCAGGCTCTGCCGAAAGCCGCCGCCATCGGGCTCCAGCCATGTCGCGGGCGGATGCACCCCACCTGCGGCCAACCGGTCGCCAATCCATTCCCAAGCCGGCCGCAAGCGAACGTCTCCAATGGGTCCTTTGATGTTTATGATGAGCTCGGTGAAGGACACACCAATCTCCACACCATTTCCATCGCTCATTTCTACGTATAGTCTGCCCGTAGCGGTGTTCAGCGAAGCATCGGTCAGTTCCGCAGGAAGATCGACTTCCAATCGCCCTCCAGGCAATTGCGTGGGTTTACGGTATCCCTCTTCCTGCTGCTTGCTGGTGAAATGATCCCTTAGCCCGGGAATGTCGTCTGCCATTAGATAGGCACGCACCTGCTCATAGCTAACGGAAGAGGAAAAAGGAACCCCGCCGCGTCGGTCCCAGAAGCCATTGCGCGCGATGCTTAAGCAAAGTGAACGCCCACCGCCCCAGACCATCACCCCCAAGGTTCCGTTACCCAGAAGGATGCCGGTGTATGGACGCCGCAGCGGGAAGTGCCACTGCAAAACCACTGCGTGTTCTATACTGGACATTCCGCTCCGGTGGTATGGTGTTCGGGGGACCTGGCCCACGCGCCCAATCGATTTAGAAAAAGAGCTGCTACAGGGTTAGCCAATCGGCCTTTCAATTCCAGCTCGCAGAATATAATACGCCCCGCTCCGAAGTCCCGTTCCGCCACGGCAAAAGCAGGCGTCGCGGGGACACCCCAATCCAATTGTCCGGTTCCTAGAATTCCGCGCCACTCTTCGCCGGCAAAAAATAATCGGTGTAGTAATGGCGAAGGACGATTCAGCTCGGGATCCCACCAAAACCGGAAATCATTTTCCATAAAAATCCGAGCTACAGGGTGGTCAGGGTCCCGAGCTACAAAATGACGAGGCTGCATCGCGCACAATTCCACCTCCACGTCCGATCCGCCCACATCGTATGTCCCCTCGGGAAAACCAAGCAGCAGGACATTCCGCCCGGACTGTGCAGACTGTAACGCCGGCTTCAAATCTGCCGGGTCGGTTACCACCATCCAGTCCGCCGGGAGATAGGCAGAGATTTCATCGCTGGATACCACCAGCGGCTTTCGAAACACGTCCATCGTTATTTCAGAATCATGCAACGTGTTCCCGGCCTGGTCCAGCAGCCCAACCTGCAGACGGAACCGACGTCGCGAAAGGCAACCCGTCACTTTCGGGCAGGAAATCGCAACCCGGCCTTGAAAGACGGCTTCCATCGGACGAACTATGCATGGAAAACGACCGGAAGCCAGGACGCCGTATTCGTCTGCCAATTGGTAAGCCAGCGTCGCGTTCGCGGGCAACTCTTGGCGATCATTACAAATCCACACCTCGATCTCCGCACATTCATCTTCCCAAAAAGCATTTCGGTCAGCGCGCAAGTTGACCGCCAGCGGAGCAAGAGCCTCACGAAAAGCGAAATACGCAGGTTTAGGATTACGATGGCAGTCCATGATCGTTTTCATCCAGCCCGCTGGCCAGGCATCGATAAAAAGATGGATCGCGAGACTGATCATCCGGTTATCCCGGCGAAAAGCCTCTGTCATCAGGCGAGTGGCCCAGACCTGGTGCGCCTGACTGCGTGCGATCCATTCAGCCATGCAGTGGCCGGGCTCAAACCAGAAATGAAAATGACTCCCGGTTTGCGATTTATGAATACGCGCCGGAGTCCACGCGGCTTCATCTGCTGCGCCCTTCCGTGGGTCCGGAAGCCAGGCGGCAGGATAACTCGCGCGCATTACTTCTTCAAAATCCAAGCCTTCCGCGCCATACTCTCCGCAGCTGTAATTCCACCCTGGCTTAACGGGCAGCCAATAGCCCTTGTGCAGTTTGCCCAGCTCCACGCTGTGTCCATTATACCACGCTGTGTAGCAATGTCCGTCCGGCAAGCCCGGACCGGGCGGCTCGTAATCGCCATCAATCGGCTTCACCTGGCGGTCGGGATTTTCGACGCGCAAAGCAGCAGTCGCAGCGGTGAAGAAACTCTCCAACTCCGCGCGGGTGAGATGTCGGTGGGATTTATCGCCCCATGCCGTAGGAAATGGTTCGTTGATGAAAGTAACCAGAACTGCGGAGGGATGGCGTCGGACAACTCGTTCCATCTCCACAGACTGTCGCACCGCTTCGGTGAACTGGTTGCGACGCAGATAAGCAAACATCGGCAGATCGGTCTGGGTTAAAATGCCAAGCCGGTCGCACATGCGGTACACCTCCCCCTCCACCGGACGCTGGGTGAATCGTAGAAAATTCATATTCGCAAGCTTAGCGAGCAGAATATCATCGCGGAGCTGGTCGAGATCGCCCCGCAGAACACACTGCTGCTCGTGACCCATGGTGTTCGCGCCGCGCAGGCGGATCGGCTCGCCGTTTAGCATGAAGCGACCCCGCATCCCGTGCGCGTCGGGCGATTCGTCCAGATGAAATTCACGCATGCCGAATTCGGTATAGTGGCGGTCTGCCTGCCCATTGGCTCGCAAGCACACTTGCAGAGCATACATCCATGGCGTATCGGGCGACCATAGCCGCGGCACGGCCATCGGAATTGCAATGCGAAAGCGGTTTAATCCTGGACCAGCGTCCGGAAGGGTATCGGCCACACCTGCGGCTACCGCATGCCCGTCAAAATTCGCTCCATATACAGCCCATTCGATCTCGACGGGACACTCAGATCCTTCGCTGTGGTAAACCTCCACCCAAGCCTCAGCCTTGTCCTCGCCAAGGATAGGCCGCACAAACAAGTCGGCCACCAGAGCCCGCGGACGGCTCTCAACCCGCACCGGACGATGAATTCCCATACCTGGCGGGCAATGGTGCCAACCCACGCCCGGCTCGTCCCAGCCAAGCCCTGTGGCCCCGTAAATCTTATCTCCGCAGCGCGGGTCGTCCCACATCTGATTGCCCATGCAGATGGCGTCGTTGTCCACCCGTACCAGCACTTCGTTCGCGCCCGCTCGCGCCAGCGAGGTTACGTCAAACTCGAACGGCGAAAAGAAACCCTCGTGCGTCCCGGCAAGTTCTCCGTTAAAAAAAACCGCCGCTTTGTAATCCACCCCGCCGAAACATACCCAGACACTGCGTGCCGCCAAATCTTCGTGAGCGAGCGTCACACACATACGATACCATGCCCGAGCCCGGCCCATCGGCCCCCCATAATGGGGTAGCGAGACAAGCTCCCATGCTACTTCCGGCTCGAGCCTCCAGTCTGCCAATTCGATCCGATGGACAATGCGACCCGTCTTAAGTGCCGGTGCTGTATTTTGCAGAAATGGTGCCCATCGTGCACGCGCCGCGACGAGGTCCTCCCGCAACGATTCCATCGTGGCAGCCGGGCGCATTTCGAATGCATGAGCCGCGCCGAACTCCATGGGGGGCAAGAGCAAATCTTGTAGCAATGGCGGACAAGGCTCTACCAGCCCCTCGGTCTCACAGGATCCTTTCGCGGCGATAAGTGCCAGTTGGTCCATTTCAGTCTTCATAATTAGGTCAATCAACTTTCCGGCACTGGCACAATGACTGTCTGTCGAGCAGTCTGAACAGGAAGCACGGGGCTTGGCGTCAACCCGTCGATCAGGCTTTTTTGATATGTAAAAAGCGAAGGCGGAAAGGCAGATGCACCAGCATTTTCAGGTTTCTTCTCCAAGAATAAATTCCGCTCTCCACGCTCGAAGCTGCGGGGCCGGACCGAGGAGTGATCGGGCGGAACAACAAACTTATTTCCCACGAATTCCGCTTCCGCGCTGTTGCCGTCCACCAAAGCCTGCCCCTGGGAACCGTCCACGAATACATTCTCCTCAATACGCACGCGCGTGGCGAAAGCGCTGAAAGCGATCAACGGCCCAGCCCCTTCAATGCGGTTAAATCGATTACCCACGATCCATTGATTCTCCCCGCTGCCGCCTTCCCATTTTATTGCGGCAGCTGGCCAGCGGGGATCAAACGCATTGCGGGAGGTGACGTCATTTCGATAAAAAATATTTCCACTGCCGCCGAAGCTCGTCTCAGGGCGGGCGCAGATGTAAAGTCCGCTCCCATAGCTCCCGAATGAACTGCTGCCTCCGACCGAGCAAATCGTGTTGTTCTCGATAAGGTTCTCCCAGTTTGGCGAGGAATGGTATTGCGCATCGCTGCCTTCGAAGACCGAGTCTCGAATTACACAACCCATTGAGCCACGCTGGATATTCGGCGCGTGCCGGAGATTGCGTGCCCGGGTGCCCGTGATTAATCCATCGAAGCAACCACTGAAACCGAGATAAGCGGTCCCACCCCCAATACCAAAGTGAAATTGCGCACCATCCACCACACAATCCCGCATTTCAAAATGCTTGCGACCGCCAGTGAAAGGGAAACGGCCCGCACCCGCCAACCGGACCCGCCTTGCAAAACATGTCACGTCGTTCTCAAAGGCCAGCAGAGATGTCCAGTGAACCGACGTCTGGCGCAGGGTGAGATCTTCCAGCCCGCTTCCCATGATGGCTGGCATGCGGCGCATATTCTCAAGCACCATGTCGAGCCGCACGGGCGACGCCAGCACAACCGTATCGCCTTCCACCGCTGCCACGAGATGCCACGGCCATGCGGTCCACGCGCCACCCGAGCCCTTCAACATGACCGGCTGCCCGGCCCGCAAATCGCCGACATCACGCACCTTGATACGCAGATCGCCACGCCGAATTTCTGCCACCATGGGTTCGTAAAACGTCTGCGCGGAATTCGGCGGGCTAAAATGGATGGCGGCGTCGCGTGCCGTGAACTCGCGGGCAGCGCCCTCGCGCACGATCACCTCGATTTTTTTCTCATCCTTCCTCCCATCGAAATAGTCCACCGAGGCACGCAAGGTGTTTGGACCCGGACGCAGCAATTTTGCCGTCTGGCGATTGTCGGGACTGAGCATAAACCACGGGCCTTCGTTGGATTGCGTTGCTCTTTGTTCGGCAACAACCTCGCCGTTGATCTCCAAAGCTAACCGCTTGATGCAGCGGACCATATGGTTGTCCCGGGAGTCATTCCACGCTGCGATAATCAGAGTGCGCAGAGGCGGAATGGTCTCGCCTTCGCGAGTCCCCAGAAACACGACTCGATTCCGGGGAGGTTCCCAGCGAAAGGTGAGAGTGGTGGCGTCCATCCCACTGCCCCGAATCACAATGCCGCTTTGTGTCAGGTGCACCGGGCGGTCGAGGAAATACTCGCCAGGAGCAATCAGAATTGCGCCCCCTCCCCGAGCCTCCGCCGCAGCCGATGCAGCTTCCAATGCCTCCGCAACGCAGCTCCCAGGGCGCGCACCGAAGTCTATCAGGCGCACTACTTGTGGGTAGGCAGGTATTCCCCCGGGCACCCCTGCAAAGGTAAAATTTGGCACCAGCCGCCCGTCCGGCATCGGCAGGTCGGCTGAAATCGGCTCCACCGGGGGCGAGGTAGGCTCGGGCGTTTCTGTGCACGAGACCAAACTCAGAAAGCCTAGTAGGGCTAGTCGAGCCAATCTGCAATTTACCACGGCGGAGGGCCCAATTTTTCGGTTTCCAAACAAGATCATCATAGCATCACCAGCGGTAATACCGCGCGTAGTCGTCCCCCAGTTCGTGGTCGAGGCGGAATCCATCTACATAGGGGGAGGGACGCTCGGGTGGGCGCGAGAGGCGGAGAGCCATGGAATCGGGGGACTTGGTGGTGAAACCGCCTTCGCCATATTGATCGAAACAGCGGATGGCGATGGTGTTCTGCCCCGGACGCAACGGGCCGGGTCGGATTTTATATTCCCGGGGCCGATTCCATGCATTTTTGGTTCTCGCCGAAGTAGCACCGATCCGGTGACCGTTCACCCAGACCTCGTCGAAATCGTCCAACGTCCCGAGTTCCAGGACCATGGTTTTGTCTGCTCGTGACTCCGGCAGAGAAAAAGTGCGCCGGAACCAAAATGCACCGTCGCGATTTTGAAGTTCGGCAAAAGCATTTTCGATGCTCTGAGGCAATTGAATGCTCCGCCAGGTGGAATCGTCGAAGTCGGGTGTCTCCCATCCATGAGTGCGTGGGTCCCGGCCGGGATCGGCAGTGGGCGCGGAGTCGCTCTCCGCGCCAGGCATGGAGGATTCGATCGCGAATCTCCATACACCGGCCAGCGGGAGGGGGCCGGTTTCATCGGGACGGAAAGCAAAAACTTCCCGGTCCGTGCGGAAGTGCGCCCCCAAGTTGGTTAGAAGCTGCGACAGAGCGCGAGTGAGACGCCACTGACTGAATCGAAAATACGTTTTTTGTTTGGCTGGCAATTCCTCGGGCATGAGCGGGAACGCGATTGCCACCCCGTCTCCCCGGTCCGCCATTCGACGTCCTAGTAATCCCCGTGCCGCCACTTCGTTCGCGCCCTTTGCCAGAAGGGGTGTGGAGATATCTGCACGGAGACGCAGATCGGAGGCTGACAACCCTGCGGTCTGGGGCCAATCCGTCGGCGGCATTGAGGCACCGCCAATCGTGCGTTCTTCGAGGCGAAAGCCCAGGCGCGCAGCCGCACCACCTAGCAACAGAACACGACCCCCTGCGTTGAGAAAAGACTCTAGAGCAGCGTCTGTCACGGTCTCTGCTCCGTCGGCCAAAATGACTAACCCGGGAATAGAGGGAAGCGTTTCGGTCTTTTGAAAAACCAGCCCCATGGCTTCGAGCCAGACGGCACCCGCACGGTCCCCGATATAGGTAGTTGCGGTGCTGGGCGGCGGCGGAAGTGGCGAAGTCAAGTACGCCAGCAGGCGTTGGGAAAACGCTGCAGCGGCAGGTTCGTTTCCGCCTTCACGACCCTCCAGATCCAGCCCGCACCACACGACCAACCCGGCACCGATACGGGCTTCCATGAGCGGACTGAACGCGAGATCAAATTCGCCTTCCAGCAGCGGCACCCAGCGCCCGAAATGCGGTTTTTCCAGCGCGGCGGATGCGACGCTTCCCGTATTGTTCACGTGCCAGCCAAACTGTGGCACGGACGTCACAGGGCGCTGGAGATTCATTGTAGATGCGGGATCGCGCAGCGTCCCAGCACCGCGCCAATCCCGGAAGTGTTCGCCGTCAAGACCGACTAGCAGCGGATGCTTGGCCATGGTAGGCACTGGCCAGAATCGCCGTCCAACATGCCGCGCCACGCGCCATGCACTGTTTGCCCGCAGCCAATCGGGGTCCTGGGCCAGCAACAACACGCGCCCGCCATTTGCAAGAAGATTCTCGATGCGCGGCCGCAGCGTTTCCCATTGCGCGGCCGGAATATGAGTCAGCGCATTGCGCCCGAGAACGAGCAACCCGGACTCCGGCCACCCTGACGCATCGGACGACACCGCTTTGAAAGGCACACGGACTCCTTGCAGCCAGTTCGTGGTGGTCCCTTCCGGGTCGAGCAGAGCCACCGAGCACCCGGATGGGATCTTCGGCGGGAGCGGCTTCGAGATGACTTGAAAATCCCAAATTTCCTCCGTGCTCGTGTTTCCAATTGTTGCGGTGAGGTGGATGCGCCCATCGCCCGTCGCGGCGGATGCAGGTAGGACGAACTCGATCGGCTCAAAGTGCCGCGCTCCGACGCCAATTTCCCCAGAGGTTTCGCCACGGGCCACTTCACTCGCGGCGAGTTCCGCAATCCATCGGATCGTCCATGGGACTGGGGCCCGGGTGTCGTTGACGAGTGCAGCGGACCGCCGAACCGATTCGCCGGGGGTGAAGATATGGTGCTGCGCGGTGAAGGACTCAGGTGGGCCGGCTACCCAGGCGAGCGTGGGAGCGAGGCCCTTCACGAGCGCGTCGCCGGAGCGAAGCCGAGCGCTTATTTCTTCACTGATCGGTCCGCGGGCGAAGCGTTGGCGCATCATGGAGACCCTTGCGCCGCGCTGGCCAGGCACCATGGCGGAGGGACGCCACTGCTGCCCGGCGGCCGGAATTTCTTTCCAGCCATAACCATCCTTCCAATGGATCATGCCGCCGCTGACCCCATAGCCGCGCCAAGCGCGCAGGGTGCGCATAATCCACCATGCGGTAAAATTTACAAACGCGGAGTGGCTGGTCACATTCACCCCGCTGTAATCTTGCCCGGATTGGTGCGTGCGGGTGATCATCGTGCGGTAGTCCGGATCTTCGTTCTCGTAGGCCTGCGGCCCTTGGTAGATGGCGAGGAATTCGGTAAGCCAAGGCTCGGTCGTGGCGGCACCAGTGTGGCCACGGCGCCCACGCGTCATGGTGGCATCGAAGGGAGCATCGAATTCGATCGCCATATATGGCATGTCGCCCGAATGCGCCCAAACAGCCGGCCAATCCTCGCGCTCTTGCAAGGGATGGAGGTTGAGGTAGTTATTGCAGGTGTGCAAGTCGCCGACGTTGGCGTTGTGGTGCGAGGTGACCGGCCGCGTGGGGTCCATAGCCTTCAGTGCTTCGATAAGCCGTATCCCGGGTGCTTGCCGCAGGCGCTGCCACTCGGGGGTGAAGTCAAGGTTGCGCCGGTTGCCAAGCCGCAGAGGATTCTGATCATCGGCATGGGCAAAGCGGTTTGCTGCGACGACCCAAATGAGAACTGAGGGAGAGTTCCGCACGCGTTTCCAGGCCTCGCGCACCAGGCGCTGCCAGGCTGCCCAGGTAGCTGGCGAAACTTCTGGCGCGACAGGATCGAACAGCCCGGTGGGGTCGCCCACAGGGTAAATTAACGGCAGCCCCTTCTCGTCGGCAACACGCGCGATGAGAGGCCGTTGATTCGGGTTCCCGCGGATCAAGTCCGGCGTGGGCCAGATCTCGGCGACGTTAAAATGAGCGTTGAGCAAAGCTTCGGCCTGCAGCTCGATCGTCTCCACGACTGGACTGCGTTCCTCGATCAGATTGGGCCGGAAAAAGAAGGGTTTTTCATTAAGCAGAAATTGCCGACCTTCAATGCGGAACTCCCGGAAACCAAATCGCTCGGACATAGCGTCTGCCACCCCGTGGCCTTCAACCTGAACATCCAGACGGTAAAGGTTTGGTTGCTGAAAATCCCAAAGCTTGGGGTCCGCCCACGGCAGCGCAATGGCCCGCACCACTGCGCGGCCCTGCGCATCCGGTGCTGGAATGGTGATCGGCACTGCCCATGTCCGGGCAGTTTCACCGTTTCTTAAGCAAACCGCCGTTGCATGCAGGGTGGCCTCCGTGGATCGGGCCATTCCGGCAAGCTCCAAATCGAGCACCAGTTTCATCTTGCGTACAGACGGTTGTATGAAGAGCCCGTCCAACCGTGCACCTAATGGCATCGATGTCAAAACTACGTCGCCGATGATGCCACGGTGCTTGAGCAATGCTTTCGAGGTATTCACGCGGTCGGCATCCATGAACTCGCGCACCTCGGCTTCGTCTTCCGACGCAATTACAAGAATGCATAAAATGTTTTTCTCTCCTGGCAGCGCTGCGCGTGTCACCTCCACCACGCCACCTGGCCACGACACTTCCCCGCACTGCACTCCGTTAAAAAAAACCTGCGCATCTGTGGCTACTCGTTCTAAGTCGAGTGTGATGCGCCGTCCGGCCCAGCTGGAGGGGAGATGCACCTCGCGCTCCAGCCATGCGCGATCAAGTCCGGGAATTGAATTCGTAGGAAATGATTGGCTGGGAGTCTCAACTTTCAGCCCGGTCCACGGATCGCCGCTGCCGATTTCAAGCGGCCCTTCCAGCAACGCGGCATCCCATGCTCCGCGCTCCCAAGAGCCCGGCACCCGCAGCCAGCCCCACTGCCCGGCTGGACGCTCGGCAGAAATGCCCCGCGCTGGTTGGAATTTCCACAGGTCGTTGAGGACCATTTCCGCCCGCTGCGGACCGGTGTTTTCCACCGGTGTCTCGTCCCAAAAGGTGCGTTCCCCTCCGCGTAGTGGCACCGCCTCGTCCGCCATGCTTGTCGCAGTGTCGGCCAGCAGGCCCAGGACTGCGACTATCATTAGTTGATACCTGAGATGTACACTCCACCGGTGGGCTTTTAGTTTCCCCACCACTCCGCTGCCGATGATTGCTTGCAGCTTCACAGCAAAATATTGGACATTGGGAACAGCCGTTATTGCACAGGCCCGACCCGCAGGTCATCGACCTCGACCACACCTGAGGAACCGATAATACCTGCCTTGACCCCGACGGCCTTCGCGCCCAATGGAACACGAATCATCCCCGTGAGTTCTTCCCAATCGGGCTTGTCTTCACCTGCTTTGATTACCGCCAGGTCCTCCGTCAACTTCTTGCCATTCTCATCAAGAAAATAAAAAAACACCTTCACTCCATGCCAACCTTGGTCGCCCTGAAGGTATTGGCTGATACGCATTTTCACCTTTGCCTGCAGATCGACCCACTCGGGCATGAGCGGGATCGGCTCCGCCGTCTCCACCCACGCCATGGTTTTGTCAGTGCCCTGCGGCACTGTCAGCCGCACGTATTGGGATTCCTCCCCGCTTACGACCTCGAATGTGTTCGGCGTGATCGACGCGTCCCCGGCGAAACCCGACCAAATAAACCCGATTGGAACCCCGCCTTTCGTCGCCTCGAAATCACCTTCTTCCAGCAGATTGGGGCCTTCGTCTGCGGTGCTGGCGACTGAGGCCATAACCGAGATCATCATGAGTGCTGAGCTTATTATCTTTCTCATAAATTCCTGAAAAATGGCCAGGGACGCGTCCCCCCACTGGGACGCGTCCCCAGCACCTCCCTCCTAAATGTGCCGGTGCACCGTGGTTGTTCAGGCTGTGCGGCGACGACGGAACACCACAAGAACGGTGAAGCTCGCTGCAAAGAGCACCCATGTTGCAGGCTCTGGAACAACGGTCAATTGGATGTCGCTCCCGTTCAGGGTGAGATAGCTCTCAGAATATCCTGTAAGTCCCGAACCGATGCTCAGGCCGCTGGTGATCTTGTTAGAAGCATCCAGGGCGAGTCCGCTGTAGTTGTTCGCCGCAGTCGCACTGAAAAGCGTGTAAACCTGTCCGGTGGCGAGTGAACCATTGAGCAAATTAAAGTCGATGACGTTGCCGTTGAAGACGAGATCACCAGCAGCACCGTTGTTGAGCTGGATCAAGTCGCTCGAGAGGGCGGTTGCATTCAGATCGAAGGCAAACTTGGCTCCGGTGCTGAATGAGGCCAAGGCTCCAGTGCGAGCTGCGCTGTCGAAGGTGAGCGTGCTAATTGTAGCCGCAGTGGCCCCTGGAGCGATGATCCCTCCGCTATTCACGGTGAAGGATGAGCCGGATGCCGGAGTGATGGTGCCGCTGCCGCCCAGGATTCCACTGACTGAATAAGCCCCGCCCCCAGTGTGGCTACCGTTAATGAGAAGCGTGCCAGCGGTGATGGTCGTCGAACCAGAGTACACGTTGTTGCCGGATAGAACTGTCGTGCCGCCCGCGCCGTTGCGAGTAAGAGTGCCATTTCCTGAAACAACCCCGCTAAATGTCTGCGTGCCACTGGTGTTGGTAAAGCGGAGCGCGGCAGTGGTAGCACTGCTATTGACAATAGCGATGGGATTATTGAGCGAGCCTGTGCCGCTGAGTTCAAACGCGGCTGTGCCTGTGTTTGTGCCGATATTGTAGCCGGTAGCTGCCGTGCCTTGACCTCGGGTAAAGGTGATAGTGCCCGCCGCGCCTGCCGATTGGGTAAGGCCGCTTGGTGTACCTGTGGTCGCTGTGCTCAAGCTGATCGAGTTCGCTCCGATACCAGTGATAGTCGTATTAGCAGCTACGTTGGTGCCGGTCACGCCCATGCCAACTCGAAGATTGGTGGTATCCACTCCGTTTAAAACACTCTGGTTGCCTGTGGAAGTCGTGGTGAAACCAACCGGCGACGCAGCCGAATTGGAAAAATTGCCCGTGAGCTGGAAGGTCGTTCCCCCGCCCGTCTGGATAAACACGTTATTGCCGTTGTTTACCACATCGAGAGCAGATGAAAGAGTCGCGGTGCCGGAAGCTCCGGTCATGCCCCCGAGAGCGGTGCCACCAGCGGTGTTGGCGGAGTTTATCTGCAGAACGGAACCAGGACCGAAATTGTTTCCGCGTGTAACCAATTGGCCTTCGCGCAGCACATAAGTGCCTGTAAAAGATGTCTGGCTGCTGTTAAGCGCCAGTGTGCGGGCAGAGCCAGTGCCACCATCTCCAACGATCTGAAAAAGAGTTCCACCACCACTGATGTTGCCAGTCAAATTCGCATCACGGTTTACGGTGAATATGCCATGATTACCCGATGCGATGGAGATATTGTTCGCAACCACGTTGCCCGTGGTGTTATTTGCAAGTGCTGCAGTGCCCGTCGATCCATTGAAATAGATTTGCGGCGACCGTGCGCTTCCCAATGGAGTGCCGCGACTGGTGTTTGAAAAAGTCAAGGTTCCCGTGCCCGCGATACCTCCACCGCCTGTCCCTGTAATATCACCAGTTCCGTTTCCAAGAACTAGAGCGTTGGAACCGGAGATGGTGACGCCGCCCGAGAATGTCGAACCCGTGTTGGAGAGTTGGACTCGCCGATCAGCAAACGCGTCAGAGAAGGCGATCGCACCCGTGCCGGATACCAGCCCGTTTACGTTAATGTTTGCCTGACGCGTGGCGCCAAAAGTAAGCGTATTGGACTGCAGATTGATATTACCTGTAAACGTAGGAACGATGGTGGTGGAACCGTTGCGTGAAAGTGAGACGGTTGTATTATCATTCAGCTGAATAGCTGAGTTAATGGTCATGCTGGAACCTGATCCCGCCGTGCCCAGATTGATGGCGGCGTTCCCGGAAACCACATCCATGACTAAACTTACATCGGAGTTAAGTGATAGATTAATGGCGTTTGCCACCGAGTTCGTTCCGAAATTCAGCGTGCCAATCGTGAAACTTTGTGGCGAGGCGGCAGAGATGTCATAAGTGCCAGACGAAGTCAGATTCTGTATGGTCGCTGTCGCGCCGATGGCATTGGGTACCGTGTTCGGATTCCAATTCGTAGCCGTGTCCCAATTGCCGCCGGTAGAGACGTTCCAGGTTTGCGCTGAAGCAGCCGCGAGCGAAAGCCCGAGGCATGCAAGAGCCGTAAGTGAATTGCGAGTTTTCATAATGTTTTTTGTGTGGGTGGAGGTTTGGAATTTGTTTCTGCCCAGAATACTGGGTGGATAAGAATTCACAAATTGCTGATGCGAGTGCAACCCCCTCAGATACGAACACGTTCGCGGCCGTATTGACAAACCTTGGCGACTACATTTATCATGTGTTCCAGATGAAAAAACCACCGACTCTCCGCCAGATTGCCACGCGTGCCGGGGTGGGGCTGGCGGCGACATCACTCGCATTGCGCAATGCGCGGGGCGTCTCGGCGGAGACAAAGGCACTGGTGCAAAAGGTGGCGCGGGAGATGGGCTGGCGACCTGATCCATTGGTGAGCGCCTTTCAAATGCGGTTGCGGGCTTCAAGACCAGTTCACTACCGGGCCACCATCGGATGGATCGATGATCACCGGGAGCCGGATTTCTGGCAGCGACACTCTGAGGTGCTGGCTGCGCAAAAACGAGCCGCTGATCTGGGGTTTGTCGTGGACATCATCCGCATAAAGGAAATCCGTCTCGACAGCCCAACCGAGACCGCAGCCCGATTTCAACGAATTCTCCGTGCGCGCGGCATCGACGGCGTTATTCTTCCACGTCTCGACCGCGCGCATCTGGTCGGTGAGGACTGGCCAGGGTTTGCCGTTGTGTCGCTGGGGCACAATTCGGGACTCATGGCCAAGAACAGTGTCCGCAGTCGGGAAGACTGCCCATTTCATGAGGTGGACACCGATGCTGTTGCGAATTTCCAGTTGGCCGTGAAAACTCTCCGCAGCAAAGGCTACATCCGAATCGGCTTGGTCGTCAGTGAATGGCACGACAGCCTGAACCTCGGGGTATTTCTCGCTCTGATGTTGCGGGAGAACTTCCTGCTGCGCCCGGTGCTGCGATTGCCACCCCTCGTGCTTAAAAATGAGACTCCATGGCCTCAGCGGGAAAAGCAATTTAAAGAATACCTCCGGCGGCATAACCCTGAAGCGATCTTAATTTCCAACCTGGAAACATTGCAATGGTGCCGGGATATGGGATTGCACCCGCCTAAGGACATTGCCCTTGCTCACCTCGAACTCGATGACGAAGATGAAATCCTGAGCGGCATCGATCCCCGGCGCCGACTCCAGGCCGAAGCCGCTGTGGATCTCGTCACCGCCCAGATGGTGCGCAATGAGCGAGATCCCCCGCCTTTTCAAAAGCGCCTCCTTATTGGCGGGGTCTGGCGGGACGCTGGCACTGCCTGATCCGATACCAACTATTGTGTGTGGCGTGGAAATCAGAGCAAGACCCGCTTTAGCTTCCATCCCGTGTTTTGTGGTAACGAACGCGTTCGGAACACCCACCATTGCGCCCTGCGGTCAACCTACTTTTTATTGGACCGTATGCTCCCCCGTTTGGCTTTCCTCATATGTCTTTCTCAGATAGGTGCAATCTTGTCTCTTCATGCGCAGACTTACACTGGCACGAGTGCTCTTGTTGCCAGCGGTCAGAGCACCATGGCGGATTGGACCGCATACGTCCCCGAGGATGTCACCAGTACCAACCTGCGTGGCGTTCTTCTCTGGTCGAACGGCTCCGGCGAGGACCGCCGCTACATGGCGCAGGTTCCCTGGGTTCAATCCTTTGCCCGCGTCCACCGACTCGCGGTGATTGGCCTCACACCCGATACCGCTCAGGAAGCAAGCACCACGGACACTTCTGCTAACGTCTCCAACTTGCTCACCGCCGTAGCGACTGTCTCGGGTCGTGCATCCCTGGTCAATGCCCCCCTACTACCCCTTGGGATGTCTTACGGCGGTATCGGTAGCTCTGTGCTCGCTGCTCAGATGCCCACGCGTGTCCTCGGCTACGCCGCCAACAAGGGGGTTTTTCCTTTTGCCTGGATTCACCCTTACTCGACCCCCGTCGCACCCGCCCAGGTGCCAGGCATTTTGATGCCCGGGGAACTGGATTCCAATAGGACGGCCAATGCGCTGGAAGTACAAAATCACTTTCTCGCCTGGCGAGCCAACGCCTCCAGCCAAGGCCGTGTAGGCTTCGCTCTTGATTTTGCATCCGGCCACAACTCGGACAGCGGACAATCCTGGGACCTCGCCACCGTTATCCTTTCGGAAAGCCTTCGCCTCCGTCACCCTGGAACTCCCCTCTCCTCGACCCCCGGCAACCTTTCGACACTCGCTTCTATTCATTACGCCAACGGCTGGCTCGCCGAACGCGCAGTAGTCACCGGTGCCGTCAACTCCGTCGCCCTCAGCAGCGGGGGCTCAGGCTACACTTCCACGCCCACCGTCACCTTCTCGGGCGGAGGGGGGTCGGGAGCAGCCGCCACGGCTGTTCGTTCCGGCGGTCAGATTATTGACTTAGTTCTAACATCGGGCGGCTCTGGATACACTACACCACCAACCATCACGATTTCTGGCGGAGGAGGCTCGGGTGCCTCGGCCACCACCAGGATTGGTTCCGGCGGTTCCGCTGCGCCGGTCGCCGCCCGTCCTGGCTTTCCGCAAATCAGTCCTGTTGCTTCATACTTTGGCTCGCCCGCAGCCGCCACCACTAGCTGGCTGCCATCGGAACTCTCCGCCCGCGCATACCGAGCATTCACCAGCACCGACCCGGTCTTTACCAATCGCACTGAAGCACCCCGACAAAATTGGCTTCAGATCGAGACTCCCGCGCGCCACCAGATTTACCAAGCGGGCGACGCCCCGACCATCACGCTCGATACCCGCCGCGGCACTGCATTCACCAGCTACACCTACTACCTCTACCGCGACGGCACACTGGTGGACTCAGCAACCACCGCAGCTACATCCTGGCCTATTTCGGCACTCTCGGCAGGGTTCCACGTCGTGATCGTCGAAGCCACCGACGCCATCAATTCGCGAGCTGCCTTTGTCACATTCACTGCGGAAGACAGCTCCTCCGTCCCAGGTAACTCCTGGCTCGGCACCACCGGCTTCAGCGGCCGCGACATGAACCAACCCGCCGCTTGGACTGCTGGTGTACCCGCCACCGCCAATCGACGCGTGACCACATTTGACGCCACCCAGAACGTATCCACGGACTACGCGGCCAATGGCGACATCCGTGTAAGCAACGCCTCGTCCAGTGCCGATCCTTTTTTCTTTGGACTCGATTTTCCAAATGCCCCCAGCGTCAACCGCGGGTGGGAATTTCAAGGCTGGCGCGACACGTACCTCGGCGCTGGCGGAATCCAAAACCGCGACAGCAACACTGTCACGCTCAACCTTTCCGGTTCCAGTAACGGTCGCATCCGCCTCCTTTCTTCACAAACCTGGAATGCCGTCGGCGGCAACATCGTGGTCTCGGCCAACAACGGAAATGCGCTCGATCTCGGCCGGAACATTGACTCCAATAACCAGCCCCGCAACACCAGCCTTACTCTCCACGCTGCCACCGGAAGAGCCATCACTCTTAACGCCCGAGTTATTGGCAACGGGTCTTTATTTAAAACAGGCCCCGGCACCGCCAATCTCGCCGGGATCAATACCTTTAGAGACCCGATTTATTCGTGGGACCCCACCTTTCAGGAAACCATTCGGGTGCACGAAGGAACACTTACTTTGGGCAATGGTGCGGCCCTGGCAGAAACCAACCGGCTTTTCGTAGCCGCCGGAAACGCTACTTTCGACGTAGGCGATCAATCTCTCACGCTTGCCGCTTTGACCGGTGGCGGCACTGTCGCTCTCGGTGCCAATGGGAGTCTGTCCCTCCAGCACAAGTTCGAGGACAGCATAGGCATTTCCTGGACTGCCACCGACTGGCGCGGCACCCTCACCGGCGGCACTTCCGGACAGAGCAGTCTCATGCTGAATGGCACCATCACCGCTGTGGATTCCGACGGCAATGGCAACACGAACGGCGCGCCCTCCGGCACCGCAGACATGCGCCTTGGTGGAAGCTCGACCTATGCCGGGCGCACACAACTGCTCTCGGGCAATCTCACGCTATTATCGGACTTTGCGCTCGGTGCGACCGGTGCTGGAAACGAAACCTTCGTCGCATCCGGTGCTCAACTCCGCCTTAGCGGCTCGGGGCTGGTCGTGGCTGAAGATCTCGTTTTTAATAACTCGAACAACACCGCCCCCCTGAGCAGCGTTTCTGGCTCTCACACACTCTCCGGCGTATTGCGCGTGCCCACCACGAGCACAAACACAGACACCCTCCTTCTTAACGAAGCGGTCGGCTCCACCCTCACCCTTTCTGGCATCCTAACCGGCCAAGACTACGTCGGCACCGGCGGTCTCGCACGAGCTTTCCTGCGCGGCTCTAACGATACAACGTTTAACGTCACTGGCAGAATTACCAACCCGATCAATGGGAGTCTTACTTTATTTTTCCAAAAACAGGGTCCCACGCCGACCAATTCCACCTTCCGGCTCGCGGGCAACAACACTTTCACCAGCTCCGTCTTCCACCTCGGCGGCACTCTGGTGCTAGCCGCCGACGCACCCTCCGGTTCCCCAGGTGCCCTCGGTAATAGCATGGGGGCGGTCAACGTCGGCGCATCCTGGGGCACCGCTCCCAGCGAGCCTGCCTCCGTTCTCGCCGAGGGCACTCGAGCTATCGGACGCTCCTTCGCCATCGGCTCTTATTCCACTTGGACCGCTGACATCACCTTCGGCCAGTACGACGCCGCCAATTCCTTCTGGACCGGCACCCTCGCCCTCAGCACCAATCCGCAGACGCTAGTGCTCACGGCCCCATCGGGCGGCTCCACCACCTTCCGGGGCGTTATCTCCGGCGGTCATACCGATCACGGCTTGCGCAAGACCGGTGCTGGCGTCGTCACGCTCGCCGCCGCCAACAACTACCTGGGCAACACCACCGTCCATAACGGCACTCTCCTCGTCCAAAACACCTCCGGGTCCGCCACCAGCACGGGCGCGGTCGTCGTCCAGCCCGGTGCCACCCTGGGAGGCACCGGCACTATTTCTGGTGCTGTCACTCTCCATGC
>CBDUBV010000010.1:0-41140 GCA_965365475.1 uncultured Chthoniobacteraceae bacterium
AAGGAGAGCCTTGCCCGCCGCCGAAGGCAGTGTTTACGAGCCTCCGGCGGCGCTCATTGCCGCGTGGCTAGAGAGAGGTTCTTTAGGCGCGGCAGGGTCAGTCCGCGCACCGCACAATTTTTTTGATCTTTGACGCAAAAAAGGAGCTGGTAGGTGAGGCGAGGTCTTCCTTGCCCTCGATCGGAATGTTGGTACATTACAACTCATGGGCGTCGCTGAAATCCTTCATGAAATTGATACCCTTCCAGCTGAAGAGCGTTGGAAGGTGCTCGAGCACACCCGCCATTTGCTCGATCCTGAAATTCCCGAAAGCTTCAAACAAGCAATGGCAGAGATCGAATGCGGAGAAGTCATCACTCTGGACGAAGCGTTAAAAGAAGTGGATCAAGACGAGTGAGCTACCAGTTCCACGCTGCAAAATCTTTTCGGCGGGCTCTTGCCAAATTTCCGCCCAACCAGAAACGCAGCGCCAGGGCAGCATTCCGAATATTCAAAAAAGATCCGTTTGATTCCAGGCTTCGCACCCATAAAATCCACAAACTCTCCGCAGCCTACGGGAAGACGATTTACGCCGTGTGCATCGAAGGCGACCTTCGAGCTATCTTCTATATCGATGCCGACACCGTCTGGAGTGTGGATATCGGATCTCACGCCATCTACCGGATGTGATTTATCAGAAAAAAGGGCCAATTCAAGTGCGTGCAGTTGAGCCAATTCTTCGAGAGAGTCATAGGTGTCAGTCCGCACCGCACAATTTTTGTGAAACCGGGCTCTCAAGACTAAATTGAACAGCGTTCGGCGTTATTTTCTGATTCAACGAAGGGGTTGCGATACGATCTAGTCTAGCACAAGTTAAATCGCAGTAGGTCGAGTCCCATCGCAGATTCCGGCAGTCCTGAATAAATTGAAACCATGATCCAGTCCTTCTCTGATCGGGATACAGAAGAGCTTTTCTATTAAGAGAAAAATCGGCGGTTCTCTGCAATATCACGCGTTGCGCTCAGAAAACTGTTTCAGCTCAACCGGGCATCCACTCTGAGGGACCTTGCGGTCCTGCCCGGAAACCGTCTTGAAGCGTTGCGCGGTGCTTTGATTGGAATGCATTCGATCCGGGTGAACGATCAGTGGCGGATCGTATTTCGATGGAGCGATTCCGGCCCATGGGAAGTTGCGATTCTGGATTACCATTGACGATACCCCTATAACGCTACACGTTACAACCATGAACCCTCCAGTTACTCCCGGCGAGATTCTTTTGGAAGAGTATCTCAAACCGATGAATATCTCCCAAAACGCCATGGCGCGAGCAATCGGGGTTCCTCCGCGCGCCGTGAACGAGATCGTGCTCGGCCGCCGCTCCATTACCCCGGCGATGTCGATCCGCTTTGGGGCCTTTTTCGAACAGTCGCCCGACTTTTGGCATAGATTGCAGGTCGAGTGCGACTTTCGGGCTGCTGCAAAACAATCGAAAAGCTTGTCCAAGAATGTCCGGCCAGCCCGGCTTTTGGCCACCGCAATTTGACGATTCCGTCCGGCTGGCATTTCTCTCATCACATTAAGTCAAAGGTGTCAGTCCGTGCATTGCACAATCAGCACTGCATACGAGCAAAATCTAAAAATATGGTCATCGAAAAATGGGGTCAGGCTTTGCCTATTGACATTTAAAGCTTGGCAGCCAGCTTCCTTACTCCCTTGCGGCCGCTCGTTTGAGAGCAGTAGCGGCTCACCCGGCTTGGATCGCCCATGCGAAGTTTCTCGGCTAACCAGGCGTTGGTCATCACTGTCCGTTTCTTGATCACTACGGCCATCGCTATTTTTCAAGGCTCCGCTTCAAATCAACTTCCGACAACCCAAACGCTTCCAAACCGCTCCCGCAGGATATTCTCCGCCTTCATCTCGTCATGCAGTCTCGCCGCTCCTGCCGCGTCTTTCTTCTTGCATCGTTCCAATACAATTCTCCCGGAACGCCTCGGAGCCGACTTACCAGCCCCCTTCGCAATTTCCCAAGAATCGCTTTGTCTCCATTTCCCTCTTGCGCAGCGCATTCCTGCATTGCCATCCGGTAGTGTTTTCGCCCGCCCACAGTATCGCCCTGGTTGAGAACTCACTCCCCGCAGAGCCACCGGGGACGCTTTCGCGGCGCTGCGGCCAGTGCGGGAAAGCTGCTCCACGGGTAGTCCACCAAGGCCGAATCCTCCTTGAGCAGTCCCGCCCTCACCGGCCTAAGATGAACGTAATCACTCACTGTGCGAAAATAGGTGGCGCTCTCTGGACCATCCGGAATCGCCATGTATCGGCCCTGGAACAAATGGCCTTGCTTGCGATGTCGCACATTGTGCCGGATGGTGTAGGTGCTTTGCTGCCAATGCATCGCGGAGGAGAGGTTGGGCTCCGGTGTTTCAAGAAGGAGATGGTAATGATTGCCAATGAGAACTAGGAATGAACGCGAAGTCCGGCCCGCTGGCATGCCTGCCTTAGAGTATTCAAAAATAGCAAGCGATCCTCGTCATCAAAGAAAATGGCTTCCAGCCTGTTTCCGCGGTCCATCACATGATAGACTGCGCTTTCAAATTCCACTCGCGGACGTCATGGCATCCACAAACTTCTTCAAAGATGTCTCTAAATGTCAATGGGCAAGGCCTGACCCCTCTTCGGGGGATCACTTTGGAGTGGGACGCCAGTTTTTCCACATGGCTGAACGATGCAACTCCGAGGTGCGCGGCGGAAAGTCGCCGCACATCGAACGGCTGTAGGAATACATCGGGGAGAGCTATTTCGAGTATTTTGCCGCGTTGCCCGATCTCCTGCTCATCATGGATGAAAGCCATCGCTACCGCGCAAGTGCCGGTATGAGGGCAATCAATGAGCTAAAACCGTTTCTGGGATTGGAATGGACGGCCACGCCGTTCATCTAAGGTCCGAGAGGGGCCGTCCCCTTCAAAAATGTCATCTGCGATTACCCTCTGGCCAAGGCCATGCAGGACGGCTTTGTCAAGGAACCAGCGGTGGCCACATAGCTGAACTTCGACGCGAACCGCTTTTGGGCGGCTGAAACTGAAAAGATCAATCTGAAGGAGGGCATTCGCCTCCACAAAGACGTGAAGGTGCGGCTCGAAACCTACGCACTGGAAACGAAGCAGAAGATTGTAAAACCGTTCATGCTTGTGAACGCCCGCGACACTACATGCTTAAAAAGGGATAAGACGTGACAAATTTCTAAACCATCGTCCCTTGGCGCACGGCCAACGCCCACATTCTCATCGAGCAGTCCATCGGGCGTCATGGTTTGGGTCGGCCATACGGCAAGCGCACAGGCGTCAGTGCCGTGGACCGGCTGACCATCGTAGCTCACGACAATTTTAAAGAGATCATTGACGAAACGAATCGCCCGAACTCGCAAATTTGCTTGGAGAAAATCATCCTCGAACCAGCGGGCAAGCATCAGCGGCTCGCAACCGTCGTTTCACGATCGGGAGTATTGGCGCAGGTCGGCAGACTATCGTTGAAACCCAGCTCTGCCACTATTACCCGATACGACATGTCGGCAGTCAAAGCCGTTTCACAACGGAAGAGGAGCAGCAGGTAGCGAAAATCGCCTACCAGGCATTTAACCGCTACGAGCAACTCCTGGGTATCAACCAACTCCTGAGCAAACAGATCCAGCAAGAAATCATGGCGCAGGCCGTGGAAGGAGTCACGCCCGTGCAGGACTTATTGACCGGGGTCATCGAAAAGGTCAATGTCGCGACTATCGTTGAAAAGACAACGGAATTGGTCGTTCAGCAGACCATCGACATCCCACGCATCCTTGTGCTGCCGAAGGGGGAGGTCACGAGCGGATTCAAATTCTGGATTGCCCGTGCTTATAGAATCAGGAAGCATTCTGAGAGTTGCGTCTCTTTGGACATTCTATTATATCTACGCACCCACTCTTGAAAAAAGTTTTGCGTAATCCATTTTTTGTTTTCCTCCTGTTGGCATTGTGTCTGTCTTCCGCGTCGCTGCGTGCACAGGTGGTGGACCCTTCCGATCAATTTTTAAAAGCTTACATGGCCTCCAGGCAAGCTGAGGAACTCGAGAAACAGGGAAAATTCCAGCCTGCTCTCGACAAGTTCCGTGAGTCAGGACAAGCACTCGATGTGTTGCAGCGGCATCACGCCGACTGGCAGCCTTTGGTTGTGGACTTCCGCTCGAAGCGCGTGCGCGAGAGCATTCTTCGTCTTGAAAGCCGTCTTGGGCTGGAGAGTCAGCCGGAGGTGGTGGAAGCTCCGACTTCCGATTACGGCATTGAGGGGCCGCTGCCGAGTGAGCCAGGCTTGGACGAACCTTCTGTGCGCGTGCCCTCCACGCCGTCTTATCCTCTTCCGGGCGGTTCGGGTGCTGATCTGCTGGATGAACTCAGAATGAAAATGCAGCAACTGGAATCCCAGCTTGCCGCGTCGCGCAGCCGGGAACGCACCATGCAAGCAGAGCGACTCACCGTGATGCGCCAGCTCGAAGCTACGCAGAACCAGTTGCGTGAAAAAAATCTGGAACTCGACCGGTCGCGCCTCTCAGAAGCAGAATTACGGACCCGGCTCAATGAAGCGGAGCTTTCTTTAAAAGAAGCCATCGCGACCAGCGAGAACGCTCTGGTTCTGGAGGAACAGGTAAAGCGCATCGAACAAGAGTTGTTGGTGGCTCGCGCGGATCGGGAAGCGGCGGATGAAGAAAGTGAGGCCATCGCAGCGCGGCTGGCAAATGCACAGTCGCAGATTTCCGGCCTTACCACTGCTCGTGAGACGGCTGAAAAACAACGCGACGAGGCGCTCACGGAGTTGGACAAAGCCCGCGAAGCCCAAGGCAAACTCGAACAGCTCATCGCGGATAATCAAGTGCTGGAGCAGAAACTCGCGGATGCGGATGAGAAAATTCGCGAGCTGAGCGAACGCCCGACCGTGGAAGCCGTGGCGGAAATTCGTTCCCAACTTCAGGCAATCCAGGGTGAGCTGGCTGCCACGCAAGAGGAAAGCGAATCCTTCCAGACCACGATCATCGAACTGCGCGGGCAACTTGCGGAAGCCAACAAAGCGTTGGAAGGCGAACGCCTGGCTTCGACCGAACGCAGCGCGCAGGATGCTGAACGCTCGGCGCAGGAAGCGCAACTGATCGAAGAGAATAAACTTCTGCGCGACATCATGACGCGCGAGTTGCGCGAGCAAGCGCGGCGCGATCAGGCCAAGAAACTGGTGCTGGAAGAACTTACCAAGCTCGAAGTGGAATCCACGCAGCTCATGGCCAATCTGGATTTTCTGGCTCAGCCGGTCTATAAGCTGAGTGAGTCGGAGCTGGCGTTGCTCAAGGCCAGTGACCTGGACCTTGCGCCCGTGGACAGCCCGCCGGATGTCTCGCTATCGATCGCAGTGCCCAAGGTGGAGTCCGCACCGGCGGAGAGTTCAGACCAACCGCCATTGCCGGAAGCGGATGAAGCAGTGGCTTCCACGCCGACGGTGGAATTCGACAGCACGCCAGCGGTCCCGGCTGAGTTGGAACCAATCGCACGGGAGGCGCGTGAATATTTTAACCGAAAGGAATATCAACAAGCCGAGCGGTTGTATGAGCAAATCCTGGCGAAGGACCCGGAAAATATTTATGCGCTTTCCAACTTGGGCGTTGCGCGTTTCCGCGCGGGGAAACTGAAAGCGGCTGAGCTGACTTTTCAAAAAGCTATCGCGATCAATCCCGAGGATTCGTTTAACCACGGCACGCTGGGTATCGTGTATTACCGCCAGGGCCGCTATGACGATGCGATCAATGTGCTGACGAAATCCATCGCGCTCAATCCGAAGAATGCGATTGCGCATAATTATCTCGGTATTACCGCGAGCCAGAAAGGCTGGCAGGAAGCTGCGGAGAAAGAGTTGCAATCGGCGGTGGCGCTCAATCCGAACTATGCGGATGCGCATTTCAATCTGGCGGTGATCTATGCGACTTCGGAACCGCCTTCGCGGGAGCTTGCGAAGAAACACTACGAGCGCGCGATTCAACTCGGTGCGGAACGCGATCCCACGCTGGATACTTTGATCCAGTAAGCTGCTGATGAGAATCGCCATTTATCCGGGCAGCTTCGATCCACCGACCAATGGGCATCTGGACATCATCGACCGCGCGGTGGCGCTCTTTGACGAGGTGCTGGTGGCGGTGGCGCAGAACGATGTGAAACAGGGGACGTTCACGCTGGATGAACGCGTGGCGATGCTGCAGGAAGTGCTGAAGGGGCGGAGTCGATTGCGCGTGGTGAAGTTCGATGGCTTGCTGGTGGATTACGCCAGGAAAGAAGGTGCGGTGGCGGTGATCCGAGGTCTGCGGGCGGTTTCGGACTTTGAGTTTGAATTTCAAATGGCGTTGATGAATCGGAAATTGAATCCGGAAGTGGAGACGATTTTTTTAACGCCGAAAGAGGATTATACGTATCTGAGTTCGCGGATCACCAAGGAGATTGCGCGACTGGGCGGGGACATCTCGCAGTTTGTGCCGCCCTGCGTGGAGGCGGCGGTGAAACGGAAATTGAGGGATTAAGGGCAATGCCGTTAGGGAAATTAGCCTGTGCCGACGGCACGATGGACAGTAGCCCGGTGATTTATCGCCGGGTTCATGGTCGATATCCGGGAGCATCCCAAGGGGACGCTTGGTTCAATCGTCCCGATGGGACGAAACATGATGCGAAAGAATCCCGGCGATAAATCGCCGGGCTACTATCACAAGTCCCTGCGGGACAATTAACTGCGTCTTAATGTGTGCCGGAATTCCCGCACGGCATTGAGATCCAGGGGGCTGAGAACTGCCGGGCAGAACCAGGCTAATAGCCAGCACCTTGTGGCAGAGTACCTCGTTTTGCAACTTAACGTTCGTTTAGAAAATCGGCGATGCTTTGGTGGTAGCTTGCGGATATTACTGGCCAGTTGTGTAAGGGGAATTTACACCGCAACTCTCGCTCCGCTTTTTCCCACCGTGCACTCGCACCAGGCACCACGAGCAGATCGCCAGGACACCACACACACAATGTCGGCACCGTCCATTCCTGCTCGTTCAACTGTTGCAGGAATTCCGAACGCGGACGCATCTGACGCACGCCACGAAATGGCAATAGGCGGGCAACCACCGAACCGTGATGCGGCACGCACAAAAATGCAGCCCGCTTCAACTCCCAATTCGGGAACTGCATTTTTGCACTTCTCGTTACCAGCCCGCCCATGCTGTGGGCCACCACTCGCACAGGCTCTGGTCCGCAAAATTCTCGAAACTGCTGGGCAAGCACTTCAATCGGAGTGCGCCCCGTGGAGTCGTAACTGAAAATGCGCACTGGCCCCAGCCCACGCTGTTGCAAGGAATGCTGCATCTTCCGCAGACGCCACGGCGCACCAAACAACCCATCCAACAAGACGGTGCTTCCGGGCGCGGAGGCCGTGTGTTCATTTCCAATCTGCACGGCAGAGACTTTAAACATGCAGCGAACTCTGCGCAACGAGCGGTTTCAGACAACAAGTGCATGTTTCTGCGGATGCTCAGCTCGCGGCGAGTTTTAGTATTGGACCTCCGTTAGTAAACAGCTCGTCGTTAAAAATCGCTTTGGAAAAACTCGACTACTTCACCCGTGGGTGTGACCACAAAGGAAATGCGAATCGACACATCGCCGTTACGCCCATGCACCTGGACATCCTTTGGCGCGAGCCGCTCCGTGGCACCCGCAGCCAACGCCGTGCCGTGTGCTGCATCACAATCCCGGGTGCGCAAAGCAAAGTGCAACAAACGGGCTTCCGAGGCCGTATCCTGCTTGCCGCCAGCGAAAAGCTCAATGTAGTTGCCATCGCCCGTGTCGAGCATGATGGCGCGCTGATCGCCTTCACCCCAAGCCAGAGCTTCCGAACATCCAAGACCTTCTTTGTAAAAAGCAACAGCACGATCGAAATCGGCCACTTTCGCTGCCACATGGTGGAATCCGCCGCCGCCAATTTTTTTGTTTTTCATAAGGATCAACTATGGCGGACAGGCCGCTGATGTGCACGAACAAACAGTCTCCGGCCGATACGAATGCGACGTGTTCGCTACGCGATGTCACTTTCCTCTTTCAAACTCGCAATCCCGCTTTATGCTCCGTGCTTGGAAATTTTCTATGGCGAAGATTGTTATTATCGATGACGAACCGGCAATGGTGGAAGTGATCTCCACGTTGATACGCGACAGCGGGCACGATGCCTTTCCCTTCAACTCTTCGCAACGTGCGGTGGACGAGATGGTCAATATCAATCCGCATCTGGTCATTGTGGACATAAAGATGGACAACCTGGACGGCTTCGACGTGCTGCGGGATTGTCATGAGAAATTCCCGCAGACTCCAGTGATCATGATCACGGGCTACGCTTCCGTGGAGACTGCGGTGGAAGCGATGAAAGAAGGCGCGTATGATTACATCACCAAGCCATTCAAGATCGATGAGTTGTTGCTGACGATCAAACGCGCTTTGGACTACCAGGCCACGGTTAAAGAAAACGTGCTGCTTAAAAAAGAGCTTAAGCAAAAGTATCGCTTTGAAAACATCGTCGGCACCAGCGGCAGCATGCAATCGATCTATAATCTCATTGCGAAAGTAGCGAACACCGACAGCACGATTCTCATTCAGGGCGAGAGCGGAACGGGGAAGGAACTGGTTGCGCGGGCCTTGCATTTCAATTCGAACCGGCAGCACCGGCCGTTTGTGGCGGTAAATTGCAGTGCGCTGCCGGAGAATTTACTGGAATCGGAATTGTTCGGACACAAAAAGGGCGCGTTCACCGGAGCAGTGCAGGATAAAATCGGGCTGTTTGAAGAGGCGCAGGAGGGAACCATCTTTCTGGATGAAATCAACTCCATGGAACAAGCCTTGCAAACGAAGTTGCTGCGCGTGTTGCAAGAGCGTCAGATTCGCCGCGTGGGAGATACCAAGAGCACCGCGATCAATGTGCGTGTGGTAGCTGCGACCAATGAGCCGCTGCAGGACAAAATTGCCCAGGGAAGTTTCCGCGAGGATTTATACTACCGCCTGGCTGTCATTCCGCTGGAGTTGCCTCCGCTGCGTGAACGTCTGGAGGACATTCCGCTGCTGGCGAATCATTTTCTATCCAAATTTGCCGGGATGAAGGGTGTACCGCAGATCAAGATCGAGCCCAAGGCGCTCGAAGCCATGTCGCGGTATCCATGGCCAGGCAACGTGCGCGAGTTGGAAAATGCATTTGAGCGGGCATCCGCCTTGTGCGAGGACGCCACGATCCGAATCGACGATCTGCCTCCGCAGATACTTGCCAAGTCGAGCGATCCCGAATTGCAGAGCACCATGGGCGGCATGCCAGTGGGGCAGAAGTTGGACGACTTTATCAAGACTCAGGAACGACGGTACATCGAGGAAACTCTGAAGTTCAACGGAGGTTCGCGTGAGCGGGCTGCTAGCATGCTGGGAGTCAGCATGGCCACGCTCTATCGCAAGTTGGACACCAAGAGCAAAGGGTAAGTCACGATGCGCTGGCGAGCGCATTCAGAGTCTTCATGAGCAGATGGTGTTTGCGCTCGGAGTCAACGTGGCAAATCTGATCCACGCGAGTGAAGGTTTGGTAGGACTCGCGCTCGCCAGGATGCGCCGGGCGCAATGCAGCGTAATCGATTTCGTCAAATTGGATGCCGTATTCTTCGCGCAACCAAAGAAGATCGATACTCACCTCGTCCACGAAACGCGCTACCTCGGGCAATAATTTCGGGCTCGAGCCGTCAGCATCCAGTTCATGCAGCGTGCGCAATACCCGGGAAGTATCCGGCGTAAATTTGCCGTCGCTATCCGCATGGTTTGCCCAGCGGTATTCCTGCATGATCGACATGGCTTCCGCCGACATGGAAGTATTGGCCACTGTGCCATGCGGCAGTGAAATCACATCCACCGCTGAGGGGAGGAGTCGGCGGATAAAATCCTGAGCAATATCTCCGCCCTTAAACTTGCTACGGTCCGATACCAGTGCCACAGGGCGAACTCGATACACAGCTTCTGCATCCTGCAGTATGCGTTTGAAACCTTCCGGCCTCGGACAAAGCAGTTTGCCGCTGGCTTTTAGAACTTGCTGTGCAAGCGAAAGATAACGCGCAGAGGGCTTGCGCACATAGATGACGGGAACAATCTCGTCGGCCAGCGCGGAAAAATACTTTATGGGATCGCGCCGCGTAAAACGAACTGGCCCACGGCAAAGATTTTCGGACGAGAGCACCAGGGTATGCGGCTTATGTTCTGCGATCTGCGCCACCAGACATGCGTGGATCCGCGCAAATACTTCCTCGGCCTTGGCAGCCTCGTAGTTGCAAAGGTATTTCATCCCTCGTGCCAGATACTCGTAGCCCAGAAGTCCAAGCGTGATCGCATTGTGATCCGGGCGATTGGAGTCCAGCTTGGGATAAAGTATGCCGTGCTCGAGCAAAGCCGGACGCAAGAGAGAGAGGCTCTGCTGCAAAGCAGTCGTGCCCGTTTTGCCCAAGCCTAGATGAAGAACAAGTCGCATGGTCGAAGGCGATTGTTTGGTAAAAATCTTCCCGTTACAACGCTGCATTTCTGCACCTCTCAACAAGACGCCGGTTGTTCAGCAGCCGATCCCTCTGCCGGGGCGGGAGTTAGAAAGGGATAATGGCAAATACCAAGTGCCCCTGGCTGTGGAGCATTTCCAAAAGCTCAATCGCCACGATGGCCAGTAAGAACCAGATCACTTCCCGCAGCCCGCGCTCGATGACTTTGGGGTTGATCGTGTAACTGGTAACAGCGGAGGCAGGCAAACGGCTGGGAAAAAATCGGGGCGTTTGCGAACAATACTCATGAAAGCTGGAGCCAAATAATATCGCAAGCCGTGACTCTTCGCTACGAATCACAAAGTAATAATAAAGCAAAAACAGTCCGGACGAAAACAACAGGATGCTCAGGCTCTGCAACGCAAAGGAGAATCCCATGACGCCCACGAAGGAGAAGAAATACAATGGATTGCGAGACACTGAATATGGGCCCTCGGTGCACAGCACGCGGTCTTTCCTTCCGGAGATGTAAATGCTGCACCAGACTCTTCCAAGCGCGGCGACAATGAGGAATACAAAGCCCAGCAGCTCCAAAGTCTCGCCAGCCTTGTTGTTAAAATTTCTGGGCACGACAAAGAGTGCAAGTGCAAGGATCGCCGCTACAGCGAGGCGGGAAAGAGGTTTCCGAAATGTTTCAAATACCAAAGCGGTGCGGGAATGCATGGCGAGTTAGACGATGAGGATCGCAGCATCGTTCACTTTATTTTTTTCCGCTTGGGGGCTGAATTGATGTTGAGATTTTCACATGGAACCGGGCTGGACGATGTCCGGGCGTTGTGGCTAGATGCCGCTCCCATGGAAGAGGAAAATGATTTAATAGCAGTGCGTCGTCAGAAACTGGCTGCTTTGCACGACCTAGGCGCGCGGCCCTTTGGGCAACGCTTCGACACCGATGGCAACATCGCCAGCATCCGCGCCGCGTTCAAAGAAGGCAGATCCGTGCGGGCGGCGGGGCGGATCACCGCGCATCGCGACATGGGCAAGAGCCACTTTCTGGACATCTCGGATATTCATGGTCGGATGCAAGTATTTGTAAACGCCAAGGAATTGGGTGAGGAAAAATGGGAGACGTTTAAACTACTCGACCTTGCGGATCACATCGGTGTGGAAGGCTCTTATTTCCTGACTAAAACTGGCGAGCCCACCATCCGGGCCAGCCATATCACTGTGCTGTCGAAGTCCCTTCGCCCGCCTCCGGCAAAATGGCACGGGCTTAGCGATGTGGAGACTCGCTATCGCCAGCGCTACCTAGACCTTGCCGCAAACGAGACCTCGCGCAAAATCTTTCTGCAACGCATCGAGATCGTGCGCTCGATTCGTGCTTTTTTGGAAGCACGCGGCTTTCTGGAAGTGGAAACTCCCATGATGCAGGCGGTGGCCGGAGGAGCTGCGGCAAGGCCATTTCAGACCCACCACAATGCGTTGGGCATGGACTTGTATCTGCGCATCGCGCCTGAGTTGTACCTCAAACGCCTGCTGGTGGGCGGCTTTAACAAAGTGTTTGAGATGAACCGCAATTTCCGCAATGAAGGAATCTCGCGGCGTCACAACCCGGAGTTCACGATGCTGGAAGCGTACGCAGCCTACGGCGATTTCGAGACCATGGCCGAGATGGTGGAGGAGATGATCTGCATGCTTGCCGAGCAACTGCATGGCAGCCTGGTGCTCGAACACCGCAATGCTGACGGCGAACTGACCCGCACCATCCACCTCGAGCGCCCATGGCGACGGGCACGATACCATGACCTGATCGAAAATGTGGCGCCGGGTTGGTTTACCCTCGATCTGGAAGCAAAACGTGCACGGTGCGCTGCTCTCGGGGTGGAAATATCTCCGGCAATGGAAGAGTTCGAAATCACGCAACAGGTGTTTGAAAAGAAAGTGGAGGAACAAACTGTCGATCCCCTGTTTGTCACACATTTGCCAGTGGAGTTGGTGCCGTTGGCCAAACAGAATGCCGAGGATGCCACGCGCGTGGATGTGTATGAACTCATCATTAACAGCCAGGAGATCTCGCCGGGCTACAGTGAGCTGAACGATCCAGAGGTGCAACGGCGCAGACTCGAAGCGCAAGCCGGTGAGGAGCAGCAGAAGATCGATGAAGATTTTCTGAACGCACTGGAACACGGCATGCCGCCCGCAGGCGGGATTGGCATCGGCATCGATCGGCTGGTGATGATGCTGACCGGCGCGGAGTCCATCCGAGATGTAATTCTTTTCCCGCATCTAAAACCTCGCGGTGAGTGAAGCGTCTATTTAGCAGCTTGCGCCGGGACGGATGCTGAGGCAAAGAGACACCCATGAGATTAATTTTGTTGTTTATGAGCCTTGCGCTCGTGACTGCTCACGGCCAGGTCGAGGCGAAGAAAGCCGCGATGGAGAAGGGCAACCCCGATGCCGAGGCGCGACTGGCGATGGCTCGCGTCCAGATTTTCTTGGACCGGGCAAATTTCCGCCCGGGAAAGATCGATGGGCTCGGTGGAGAATTTACGCAGAAGGCGGCCAACCGCTATGCGCTCGCCCACGGGCTCGATCCGGGTGCGCTGCTGGATACATCGGCGATCTCAGACCCCTACCGCGACTATACGGTGGTGGAAGCCGACATGAAATGGATCGGACCTGTATCCAGCAAGCCTGGCGAAATGGCCAAATATAAAGCGCTGAAATATGGCAACCTCTGGGAACTTGTGGCTGAAAGGTTCCATTGTGATTTGGAATTTTTGAAAGAGCTGAATCCCTCGCTTGCCAACGGTCAGTTGAAATCAGGAGACGTGGTTCGCGTGCCAGACGTGGAGCCGTTTTATATAGAAGAAGTAGCCGCATTGGAAAAACAGCGCGCAGAAGAAGCCCTCGCTCGCAAGAAAGAAAAAGAAGCGAAAGAAGCGGCTGAAAAGGCAGCCAAGCAGTCCGCAGAGCAGGGCGATGATGAGGAGGTAGCAACTGCTTCCGTAGAGCCCACTCCGCAAACGCCATTGCCGACTCCCACGCCGGAACCCACCCCGAAAGTCCGGCTGAAACTTTACCGCGCAGATCGTCTCATCGAAGTCTATCGCGACGACAAACTCTCCGCTTCCATGCCTTGCACACCGGGGTCAGATCGCGTCCCGGTAGTGCTTGGTCAATGGAAAGTCACGAGCAATGTCCTGCTGCCTTATTTTCGTTGGGATAAATCGGTGCTGGAGTCCGGGGTGCGCAGCGAGAACTTCTATAACCTCGCGCCCGGCCCGAATAACCCGGTGGGCATAGTCTGGCTCGGGATCAACAGAAAGAGCATCGGCATCCACGGCACGAATCACCCCGACGCCATCGGGCGAAACCAAAGCAGCGGCTGCATCCGCACAGCGAACTGGGATGCATGGTTGCTCGCGCAATGGGTAAGTAAAGATACGCCGCTGGAAGTTGTGGAGTAGCTTTTGCAATCATCTCACTCTGTGCCGTAGCTACACTGTGCGGCAGGGCATTTACCCCGGGGTGGCGACGGGGTATGCAGCTCCGCAATTTTTCTTGGCCTGTCGGCAATCGCGCCCTAACAATGCACGCCACATGGATTCAGAATTACAAGCCGCCGTCGATAACGGCTCTATCACACCCGCCGAAGCATCTTCTCTCGAAAAACTTACACCTGGTTCGTATTGCCTCCACAAAAGCTGGGGCTTTGGGCGCATCGCAGAATGGAACCTGCATCTGAACCAGATCAGCATCGATTTCACGGGCAAACAATCCCATCCGATGCAGCCGCGATACGCCGCGCAGACCCTGCAGCCACTTGCCGAAAATCATATTCTGGTGCGCATCGCCAACGATCCCGATGCCGTGCGCACGCAAGCCAGCTCGGCACCGCTGGAACTCATGCGCAACATCCTGGAAAGCCACGATGGCCGGGCCACGGCAGACCAAATTTCGCAGACGTTAACGCGATCACTATTTGGCGAGGCGGAATATAAACGCTGGTGGGACTCCACGAAGAAGCTTTTGAAAAAGGACGGCCATTTTGAGTTGCCAGCCAAACGCACTGACCCGGTGATTCTTCGCACAGAAGCCGTGTCGCGCAGTAGCGAGCTGGTGGAAGCCTTCAATGCCACCACTCAACTCAAGACGCGTCTTGCAGCCGCAGCGGATATTTTAAAAAACCCGGATGCATTCGATCGACCCGTGGAACAGCTCCAGCCTGTGATCGCTTCGCTTGAAAGTGCTGCCGCAAAAAACCAAAAGCTGAATGCCTCGCAAGCATTGGAATCCTTAATCGTTCGCGATGAGCTTGTCGCACTGTTTCCCGATTTGCAGACCGACTCGAACCTGACTATCCCGGCATATCTGCGCGATCTGGGTTCATCCCTGGCAGAGGTTGTCGAAGCCATCCCTGCCGTGCGGGTTCGTCCATTGTTGCGGGCGTTTCCAGCCACCTTCGGTGATGAATGGGCAGATGTAGCACTGCGGCTCATGCCGCTTACCACCACGCGCACGGTGGGAGATATCGCGCGGACTTTACGAGACCAGGGCGAACTGAAAACCCTCATCTCCCGGCTTGCACATTGGATCCGCGAGCGGTCGATCACGACGGACATGCTGTGCTGGCTCTGCAAGGAGCGGCACAACGAACTGGATGAACTCGTGGAACCTGGGCTGCTTGCGGCAATCATCAGCAGCCTCGAGCGCGATCAATTCAGTGAGAAACGCAGCATGCGCCTGCACGATATGTTGATCGATGACCGCGAATTGATCGGCGATATTTTGGCAAAAGCAGACCGCGATGCCGTGCGGGAGATCATGCGCAGACTTATGCTGAGCACTGTATTTGAAGAACTGACCAAGCGCTCGCTTCTGGCACGAATCATCAAGCTACATCCTGAGATGCAGGCACTCCTCACCGGCACGGAGGCCGAGGAAGAGCCGCAGCAGGAGACGCTCATCGTGTCGTGGGAGAGCCTCGATGCTCGCAAGCAGGAATACGAACACCTCATCAAAGTGCGCATCCCGGAGAACAGCAAAGAGATTGGGATTGCACGCTCTTATGGGGATCTTCGAGAGAACTTTGAATTTAAAGCCGCTAAGGAAATGCAAAGCGTGTTATCCCGCCGCAAGTCTGAACTGGAGCTTGAACTTTCCCGTGCGCGCGGGACAGACTACGAGAATGCCGACACCTCGGCAGTATCCATCGGCACGGTTGTGACCGTCCGCAATCCCGACGATAGCACGGACACTTACACAATCCTTGGCGCATGGGACAGCAATCCCGAGCAGCACATTCTTTCCTATCTCACCGCGATTGGCCAGGCGTTGCTTGGCCGTAGAGTCGGTGAAAAGGTCAGCCTCCCCACAGAACACGGCACCCGCGAAGCAGAGGTGTTGGAAATCAAACCCTACAAACAAGCAGCCGTGAGCGTTTGATCTCGCGGCAATCACAAATAGAAAGACAGCATGCCATCTCATTCCATAGCCAGTGTTCACGCCCGTGAAATCATCGATTCACGCGGCAATCCCACGATCGAGGTCGATATCCAACTCGCCAGCGGCGCACGTGGTCGCGCGGCGGTGCCAAGCGGCGCAAGCACCGGCGAGCACGAAGCCTGGGAACTCCGCGATGCCGATGCAAAACGCTACTCCGGCAAGGGAGTGCGCAAAGCAGTGGCCGCCGTCAACGAAGTCATCTCCCCGGTGCTGCTGGGCACAGATGTGTTCGACCAGGTCACGCTCGACCGCACGATCATCGAACTCGATGGCACTCCCAATAAGAAAAAGCTGGGTGCCAATGCGCTGCTTGGCGTCTCCCTGGCGGCAGCACACGCAGCAGCCGATGAGCTGCGCGTGCCACTGTTCAAATACCTCGGTGGGCCCAATGCAAAAGTATTGCCCGTGCCGATGATGAACATTCTCAATGGCGGTGCGCACTCGGATGCGCCGATCGATTTTCAGGAGTTTATGATCGTGCCCAGAGGCTCAGCAACTTTCTCGGAAGCACTGCGCTGCGGGACAGAGATTTTCCACGCACTCAAAGGCGTACTCAAGGGCCGCGGTCTATCCACAGCCATCGGCGATGAAGGCGGTTTCGCGCCTAAACTTGATTCCGCAGACGATGCACTGGAATCCATCGCGCAGGCTGTGAAGAAGGCAGGATATAAGTTTGGCAAGGATGTGTTCATCGCGCTGGACGTGGCTGCAAGCGAGTTCTACGACGCCGGTAAAAAATCGTATGTGTTCAAGAAATCCGACGGCTCCAAGCGCAACGCCGCAGAGCTGGTGGACTACTATCAGCAATTGCAAAAGAAGTTTCCGATCATCTCGATCGAAGACGGCTGCGCAGAGAACGATTGGGACGGCTGGAAGAAGCTTACCGACGCCATGGGCGCAAACACACAGCTCGTGGGCGATGATCTCTTCGTCACCAACGTCGAATTCTTAAAAAAAGGATTCGAACGCGGGGTGGCCAACTCCATTCTAGTCAAGGTGAACCAGATCGGCACACTCACCGAGACGCTCGACGCGATAGAGCTGGCCAAAGAGCATAACTACACAGCGGTGATCAGCCATCGCTCCGGCGAGACGGAGGACACCACCATCGCAGACATCGCGGTGGCCACAAATGCAGGCCAGATCAAGACCGGGTCCCTGTGTCGCACGGATCGCGTCGCGAAATACAACCAGCTCCTCCGCATCGAAGAGTTGCTGGGTGATAGCGCGGTGTATGGCGGCAAAATGAAATAAATAAAATGGCGACCCACGCAGACAGGCGTTCCCGTCGCGTTTCAGGAATCTATCTTTTCCTTAATCGCTTCATGATTGCACTGAGCGTCTGCGTGGGTCTCGCCATCTTTTTTCTTATCCTTCGCCCGGAGATTGAGCACCACCGGGAAGAGAAGAACCGCCTACGGCGTTTGCGGATCGAGATTGAGAACCAACGGATCATCCTGGACCGGGCGCGAAATGAATTGGAACTGCTCAAGACAGATCCAGAATATGTGGAGATCAAAGCCCGCGACAAGATGGACCTTATGAAAGAAGGCGAAACCATATTCCGCCTGGACCAGGGAGCACCCATCGCGCAGCCCCCGCCACGTTGAACGCACACTTGCCGCACGCGAAGTCGATGTCGTGGGGAAGAAAACACATGACTTTCCAACACGCTGCTTCATATTTTGCGGATGGAAACTCTTGAACTTCTTGGGGTGGCGCTTGGCATGGCCACACTCGCCGGCATTAATCTTTATCTCACGGTTTTTCTTTCCGGGTTGGCCATCCGCTTCGATTGGATCCATCTCCTGGACAAATACAGTGCGCTGGAAATCCTGGCGCATCCGGCGATCATCACCATCGCCGGCCTGCTATATTTTGTTGAGTTTTTTGCAGACAAAATTCCATGGCTCGATTCTGCATGGGATTCCGCGCACACGCTGCTTCGCCCTGTCGGCGGAACACTCCTCGCCATACAGGCTCTCGGCGAATCCAACCCGGCTTTCAGCGTCATTGTGGCCATGTTGGCGGGTGGCATGTCTTTGGTGTCACATGGCATGAAAGCGACCACTCGACTCGTGGTAAACAGCTCCCCGGAACCATTTTCCAACATTGCTGTGAGCGTTGCGGAGGATGTCGGTGTAGTCGCCGGATTATGGCTCATCTACCTGGACCCTGTGATCGCTCTTATCGTTGCCGTCGTATTCGTTGCAGCTTCTGCCTGGTTTGCACCAAGAATCTTCGCTGCTGTCTGGCTCAAGCTGTGGCTTGCGTGGCGCAAACTAAATCAGCCACCTGCAGATGAAATGGTTACTGCACTCTCCACCACGCTCCCGGTAAATGAAATGCTGGCGTTGGAACGCCTGCAACGCACTGCGGGCCCCATCGCGTGGACTGCACACTGTATCGCTGGCAAGGGCGCAGGTCTTCCTTCAGGACGAAAAGGCTACCTGGTGGCAACCGACGGAGCCGCCTCCGAATTATATTTTGTTCGGGGAAAAGGCTGGAGAGCCACGTCGAAGTTGCTCGACCTCACTGGCTATCGCGTAGCAAATGAGTCCAAGTTTCTTACCGAAAATCTGGTTTTTTATAAGGATAAATCCCGAATCACATTTCTATTCGATCGTCCGTCTGCCGGGATTGTGGATAGCATCGTAAGAGATTTGCAGCACCGATTGCAGTCGGAAGTTCAGCAGCCCGAACCAGCCACTGCGGCATAGGCTGTGTGATCAAGTGAACTCCGAAGGAGTTTACAACGCGGCAAGGACTCCGATTGCGCCACACACTCCGATGGCGGGCACAATGCCCAATCGCCACCAATAGATTCCGGAGAAAACCACGATTGCCAACGCGGCGATGAGCCAGTCGAACTCTCCCTCCCCAGGCCAGAGTGCATGATCGGTAAAATGCACACCCAGGTTGCACATTACTCCGACTACCGCCGCTGTGATCGAGGTCAATGCAGCACTCGCGCGCGGGATGCGCCCCACCCGCTCTACGTGAGGGCCACCAAGAAATATAAATAGAAAACACGGAATGAACGTGACCCATGTCGTAATCAAAGACCCCCAGGCGGCCGCCCAGGCAGGGCTCATGGCACCGGGGTTTTGCCACGCCCCCACAAAGCCCACAAATTGCAACACCATGATCAATGGTCCCGGCGTGGTCTCTGCCAGCGCAAGCCCAGCCATCATCTGCCCATGCGTAAGCCAGGCGAAATGCTCCACTGCCTGCTGCGCCACGTAGGGCAACACAGCATAGGCACCTCCAAATGTCACCAGGGCAGCTTTGCTGAAAAATAATCCCTGCTGCGCAACCACGCTGTCCCATCCCAGGACCACGCCAGCTAGACCGACAGGCAGCCACCAGAGCACCATGCAGACAGCAATTATTTTCGCAGAACGCAGCCAGCTGGCGTGCACCGCAGCTCGCAAGGATACTGCTTCGGCACCTGCATCCAACGCGTGCGATTCTCCTCCGGTGGGAAATTGTCCCGGACTCCATTGGTGCCCGAGGTACCCCAGCGCACCTGCAGCAATCACGATCCAGACAAAAGATGTGCCCAGGAAAAAAATTGCAGCGAAGGCTGTGAACGCCACGGCCCACAGCACGGGGCTACGCAACGCTTTCCGGCTGATCCGCCACAATGCATGTGCCAGGATCGCGATTACGGCCGCCATGAGACCATGGAAAAATGCGCTCACCCACCAGATGTCACGACCCGCCACATAGAACCACGACAAAGCAAACAGCACACACATCGATGGCAGGACGAATAGCGTTCCGGCAGCAATGCCGCCTCGCGTACCATGCAGTCGCCAGCCGAGGTAGGTGGCCAGTTGCTGCGCTTCCGGTCCGGGAAGCAGCATCGTGAAATTCAGCGCATGCAAAAAATGAGTTTCCGAAACCCATTTTTTCTTTTCCACCAATTCGCGATGCATGATCGCAATCTGTCCCGCAGGTCCGCCGAAACTGATCCATCCCAATTTCACCCAAAAGCGCAAAGCTTCACGAAAAGACGGCTCGCGAGGTGGCGTCGCTTTAGCCGGATGTTCCGACATGAGGGGCGGAGCTTTAACGCACTTTCAGCAGTTCAATTTCGAAGATCAATGTCTCATCCGGCCCGATGGCGCCGGGTGCTCCGCGCTTTCCATAGGCAAGCTCGGAAGGAATGACCAGGCGCGCCTTGCCCCCTTCTTTCATGAGCTGCACACCTTCCGTCCAGCCCGGAATTACCCGGTTTAATGGAAACTCAATTGGTTCATTTCGGGCATAGGAGCTGTCGAATTCCTTGCCATCGATCAGCGTCCCTCGATAGTGCACCAGCACGATGTCCGTGGCCGCAGGACTTTTCCCTTTGCCTTCCACCAGGGTCTCGATCTGGAGACCGCTTTTTGTAGTCGTGACGCCTTCTTTTTTGCCATTCGCTTCCAGATATTGTTTTCCTTTATCCGAAGGCGAATCAGCGTGAGCGGTGGGCGATGTGTTCATGATAAAAAAGAAAGCGTGCAAAAGAAGCAGTGAGCGTATGGACATGGCGGGCACACACTGCAACATTCACCCCGCATCTACAAGCCCAAGCTGATTCTGCATCGAAAAATTTCTGGTCATAGCACCACGCTCCTTTCATTGTGTCTCACCAAAATCTCATGAACACATCCAACCTGGGCTTTGGTTTCATCGGCGCTGGCGCGATTTCTGGTTACGCAGCGGGCGAGATCAGCCGCCACGAACACGCGTCGGTCACCGCTATTTTCGACACAAGTCAGGATCGAGCCCGGGAGGTCGCACAGGCAAATGCCATCCCCTCTGTCTGCACCTCTGTGGAAGCTCTTCTCGCGCTGGATTCCGTGGACGCGGTGTATATCGCTGTGCCCAATAAGTTTCACATTCCGCTCACCATTCAGGCACTCGAAGCGGGCAAACATGTGTTGCTGGAAAAACCTTTCGCTCTGAATGCGATCGAAGCTGCCCGTGCTGTCGAGGCCGCGCGCTCCGCTGGGCGGGTGCTCAACCTCGGGATGAATCAGCGCTTCGAACTCAACAGCCAGAAATTCCGCGCATTGGCCCGCCAAGGCGTCTTCGGCGACATATACCATGCCAAAGCGGCCTGGATTCGGCGCGCTGGCATCCCGAAACTCGGCACATGGTTTGGCAGTCTGGAAATGGCCGGCGCAGGTTGCCTCTACGACATCGGCGTGCATGTGCTCGATCTCGCTATGTCAGTGATGGATAATTTCGAGCCCGTAAGCGCTTTTGGCCAGACCTACTCGCAATTCGGTCCTCGCGGCCTCGGTGAAGGCAATTGGGGCCGCTCAGACCAACGCGGCATCTCCTTCGAAGTGGAAGATTTTGCCACAGGCATTATCCGTCTGTCTAACGGAGCCACGATCACACTGGATGCCGCATGGGCTTGCCATATGGAGAATCCGGGCGAAGTCGAGGTGGAGATTTTCGGCACCGAGGGTGGTGGAAAACTTTATAAAGGAGAGGTCTATCGCCGCGATGCCGACCTCGACGAGCACTACACCATCACCGATCCGCATGTGGAGATAAAATACCCGCATCGCAACCGGTTCCACAATTTCATCAATCATCTGCTGCATAGCGAGCCTCTTTGCGTGACCATGGAGCAGGCACTCACCACCCAGCGCATCCTCGATGCCTTGCGCGAGTCTGCTGCGACAGGCCAGAGCGTCGCCTTGTAACATTCCATCTTATGTCCAAAATAATCGATACCCTCGGAGTCCAGAGCTATTGCTTCCGCCATTTCAAAGACAATGCGATCGTCGCTTCCAAAGTGCGCGGCATCGGGCTGGAGCGCATCGAACTATGCGCAGTGCACGCCGATTTTTCCAATCCCGGATCGCTGCATCACGTTACGAAGATCTATAGCGATCAGGGCGTGAACATCGTCTCGATCGGGGTGCAGACATTTGATGGAGAGGACTGCGAGAAAGCATGGTTCGAGTCGGCAGCTATCGCTGGGGCACGCCACATCTCAGCGCATCTTCGCGTGAACACCTTCGCCACCGCCATCCCACGCATCTGCCAGTGGAGCCGAGAGTTCGGCATCCCTGTGGGACTGCATTGCCACGGTGGCTATATGTTTGGAGGATCGCCAGATGTGCTGGAGCATCTGCTGTCACTTGGAGCGCCGGAGATCAATGTGTGCATCGACACCGCGTGGGCCATGCAGATCGGTCCCCGCAAGGGCGACCCGGTCGAGTGGGCACATCGCTTTGAAGGACATATCAGCGGCATCCATTTCAAGGATTTTGTATTCGCACCAAATGGTGCCTGGCGCGATGTAATCGTCGGCACCGGCAATCTCGATCTGCCTGCATTTGTCGCGGCACTCGAAGCCGGTGGCTTTAATGGAATGGCGGTAATCGAATATGAAGCCGAGCCGGAGTCGCCCGATGACGCTCTGCGAGCTTGCGTGCAAGCCATGCGGTCCGCTATTGCAGTGTAAGCCTAAGGCAAGCGGCTCTCATTTTTTTCCATCCGCCCGGCTGAATAATCCACTGGTCAAACATTCAAGGTGATGTATCTTCCGCAGATTCCAATGAAAAAACTATTCCTTTATCTCCCAGGTTTCATCGCACTTTCCGCGCTTACCCCAGTGTCCTTTGTGGCTGCCCAGGATGCTCCTGCCGAGCCCGCAGCGGAAGCCAAAGTCCACCCGCCGGTCTCTCTGCCAGACCCCGTAGCCATAGTGGAAGGCGAAAAAATCAGCCGTGATGAGTTACAGACAAATTTCAACAACATCCTCGCCAACGCAAATCGTCCGGTTTCTTCGCTTACCACAGAGCAGCAGCTTACTGGCTATCATCGCATTCTCGAAGACATGATCATCGAGAAAATCCTCGATAAAAAAGTATCGGGGACGAAAGTCAACGACGCCGAGGTCGAAGAAGGCATGAAGGAGATTCGTGCGCAATTTCCTTCGGAAGAAGTGATGAAGGAACAGATAGAAAAATCCGGGCAGTCCATGGAGAAAGTCCGCGAGGCGGTAAAAAGCGGCGTGCAGAAACAGAAATGGATCGAAGCTCAGGTGGAAGATGAAGTGAAAGTGACGTCGGCAGAAGCGGAGGAATTCTATAAATCTCAGCCAGATTCCTTCAAGGTACCCGAAACCGTGCGCGCCAGCCACATCCTGATTCAGACGCCAGAGGGTGCTTCGGATGAAGTTCTTGCAGAGAAGAAAAAAGCCATCGATTCCGCAGCCGCTCGATTGAAGAAGGGCGAAGATTTCGCCGCTGTTGCCAAAGAAGTGTCCGAAGACCCGGGATCGAAGGAGAAAGGTGGCGATCTCGACTTTTTCGCAAAAGACCGGATGGTGCCGGAATTTGCAGATGCTGCGTGGAAATTGAAAAAAGACGAAGTGAGCGAGCCGGTGAAGAGCCAGTTTGGGTATCACATTATCAAGCTCACCGACCGCAAAGAGGCCCGGGAGGTTCCTTTTTCCGAAGCCAGCGAGCGGATCACCGGATATTTGCAGGAGCAGAAACGGCGGGAAGCAATACAGAAATTGGTGATGGGTTTGCGTGAAAAAGCGGATGTAAAGGTGATGCTTCCGCCCATACCTAAGCAGGATGCGCCAGCCCAGCCAGCGGCTGAAGCTCCCGCTCAAAGCGCAGCACCCGCAGCTACACCGGGCTCGTAGGACTCCAGGCACGGCTGCCTCAAACCGTGCGCGATTTTGCCATGGGTCGGACTCTTTTAAAGTGTCCGACAAGATTGAACTTGCCGCATCCTTTTAATAAATCTTAGGATTCTGGTGCGGGTCCTGCTATTCTCATTACATCCTTATGGGCAAAGTCACGCGAATCCTCCTTCTCGTTCTCATCTTATCCGCTCTTGCGTCTGCGGGATATTACCTCTTCCGTACCGAGCCGCCCCCCCCTCCGCCACCTCCACCGCTGGCATCCATCCTCCCACCTGAACTAAAAAAGGCCATGGCCGCCTCGCTGCCTGCCGAGGCAGCACCGACCACGACTACCACGCCCGACGCGCAGGTGCGAGCCACGTTTATGGCCAATGGACAGGATCAATTGATGGTAAAGGTGACTAACTCCAACTCGGAAGATACTGTGTACCAAATTAGAGCGGGGCAAGTGTTCGAAGGTGGGCCCAACACCATCGTCACTCTGGAGCCGGTGCAACTCGACGTGAAAGCCAACGGGCAAAATGAAACCATGGTTAGGACGGCCGCGTTGCGTCTTGATAATGAGATGCTCGATCAAGTCTATCGAATCTCCCCGCAGGAGGTGAACGATGTGGAGAAACTTATCGCCGCCAGCACACCCGAGACCGAACCCGAGGTTCTCCAAACTGCAATTCTTCTCGTTGCTGAGAATCCGGAATTGGAATCCATTGCCAGCTTCAAGCTGTCCGACATGCCAGCGGAAGATGGTGCATTTAAAGTGGGCCTCGCAGAAATACTTCGCGCGTTGAAGCTCATCCAATCCGCACAGATCGATACGACCCCGCTCCTGGTTGCCAATGACGAACGGCTTAAAACCGAGGCTCTCGTCAATCGCACAGTTAAAGAAGAAGCCGACGAATACTTCGGAATCACCCAGGCCGAACGCTGGGCATACTGGCAATCGATGCTCACGGAAGGTGACCCGCGCTATCGGCATTATGCATTATTTGGTATCGGGCGGCAGTTCCCGGATATTGCATTGGAGATGATGCCCAAGTGGATTCAACAGAGCAAACTTCCTATGCACTACCGGACTTCTGCAATCCATGCTCTCGCGCAGACTCACCGGCAGGAAGCCGCCGAACTGCTGAACAACCTGAATCGCCAGATGCCTGAGGCCGATGCGGAATTGAAAGAAGCTTTTCGTCGGGCTCGCGTTTACCTGCGGGCGCAGTTAGAAAAAAATTCCTGATTAATCTTTTCCCGCATAGAATCTGCTTCATATCTGATCAGCCTCACTTTTTATGAAAATCATCCTCGCAGCACTTTCCTCCATCCTTCTCGCCTCCTGCGCTCAGGTTCAGGTCTCTGACACATATCTCGCCACCACAGCGTGGATGCCCGAGTGTATTTATATCCGCCCGTTTTTGGTCCGGCAGGATGCCGTGTCGGGTGAACACGGGGGCATCGCCACGCATGCGCATCCGCTGCGGGAAGCGGCAGCTCCACTGGAATTCGCCAACATTTTGAAAGAGGAACTGGCCAAGATCGCGCCCACTCACGTGCTACGTCCCGATGAGTTGGCGCCCACTGGTTGGTTGATCGAAGGCGAGATCGACCAGCTCCATGGCGGTTACGCACCTCTTCGCGCCGTAGCCGGGCTCTTAGGCGTGGGTCGATCGAAAATTCGGATTCATGTAAAAGTCAGCGATCCTGTCACCGGCCAGATTCTCCATGCGTTCGACGTTGCTGGCGGCAGCGGAGGCACTGGTCCTTTCGGCAGCATTCATGCCCCTGGCCTTGGCGTGGCTCGTCCGTTCGACATGCGCAAGGCGGCGAGCCGCATCCGGCACGAACTCAGCATCGACCCCGAGCGCTTCGGCTATCGCGAGCGTTGAACCACTCAGCCGCTCAGCGGGGCGCGAGCTTCCTCCCTGTCGGACACAGCTCCCACAATTCACAGCGACCACAGGCGGGGTTGCGCGCCGTGCAGCACCGACGCCCGTGCAAGATGAGCCAATGGCTGAAGGTAGTCCAATGCTCTCGCGGCACCCATTTGCATAAGTCCATCTCCACTTTTACAGGATCGGTGTGACGGGTAAGCCCCAGTCGCCGCGCGAGTCTGCCCACGTGGGTGTCCACAACAATGCCTTCCTCGCGCCCAAAAGCATTCCCAAGCACCACATTGGCCGTCTTTCTGCCTACGCCCGGCAGCAGCGTCAGCTCGGCAAGGCTCTGCGGCACATCCCCGCCGTGCTTTCCACAAATCATCGCACAAGCCGCCTGAATGTTGCGGGCTTTACTGCGGAAAAAGCCGGTGGAATGTATGACAGACTCAATCTCCTCCAGCCGCCCCCGAGCATAAGCAGCCGCATCCGGATAGCGTTCGAATAATGCAGGCGTGACCATATTCACCCGCCGGTCAGTGCATTGAGCAGATAAAATCGTAGCCACCAACAGCTCCAGCGGATTCCGGTATTGCAGCTCACAATGCGCATCGGGATACACACTTCGCAGGATCGCGATGACGTCCAGGGTGCGGCGCGCTCGCACAGATCGGGTATTGCTAGAGGTGTTGTTTGGCTTCATCCCAGATCACATCCAACGCGGCGAGGTCCAACTCGCTCCAATCAAGCCCGCGAGTTTTCAATGCGGCTTCGATATACTGAAACCGGCACTGAAATTTATCCGTTGCTTTGCGCAGAGCCAGCTCGCTATTGATACCTGATTTCCGAGCCAGATTGACCACGGAAAAAAGCAGATCACCAAGCTCCTCTTCCATCCCCTGCCCTGCTTCCATGGCCGACTCGAACTCCGCCAGCTCCTCGCGCACTTTGGCCACCACCGGTGCGGAGTCACTCCAGTCAAATCCGACTTTGGCGGCTTTGTGCGTAAGTTTGTGCGCTCGCATCAAAGCGGGAAGCGAAGCTGGCACTCCATCCAGCAGAGAAGTGCGCTCCTGCTTTTCCTGAGCTTTGATCGAATCCCATTGCTGCAGCACCTGTTCGGAATTGGCTAACGGCGCACCACCAAAGACATGCGGGTGTCGCCTGATTAGTTTTTCCGCCACCTCCTGCGCAACTTTGTCGAAATCGAACCGATTCGTCTCGGCAGCCATCTGGCAATGCATAACCGTCTGCAAAAGCAAATCGCCCAATTCTTCCCGCAGGTTCTCCTCATCGGCAGTGTGCACTGCATCGATGAGTTCGTGACATTCCTCCAAAAGTCCAGGCAGCAAACTTTCGTGGGTCTGTTCGATGTCCCATGGGCAACCTCCCGGTCCACGCAACACCGCGACCACACGACGCAACTCAGCGATTCCTTCATTCATAGTCTGCTAGAGGAACTACTTTCTGCGTTCTTGCGCGAGCAATTCCTTGCGGGCTTGCTGAAGCTCGTCCCGTTCCTGCTGAGTCAGGCTGGACAAGCCATCGCGGCTGATCTTTTCCAGAATCTCATCCACGCGTTCAGATGCCGCACGAGTCGCGCCTCGCTCGCGCACATTCCGCGTCGGCCGTCTAGCGGTTTTCTTGCGCCAGAAAGCTTGTTTGCAGACTTCCATCCCTGCCACAGCCTGTGAGACGCCCAGGCTATACAGATAAAAAAACAAAGCCACCAACATACACGCCAAGGCCACCAAGCCGGAACGGTCATCTGTCACTGCGGCGAGAATTACCGCACCAATCGCAAACCAGCGTGCCTGCACCCGGAACAACAGTTCCACAGATGGATAGAGCATTGCGAACGCTACAAACACACCGAGATGAACGAGCGAAGAGCCCGCGAGAAATGATGGCATCCATGGCCCGATTAGCACAAGTCCCATCGACATGGAGCCAATTAGGATGCCGTAGAGCGTCGCAAACGCCTGCCTGCCGAGGTATCTTTCCACTTCGCGCCCGAACCAAAAGAAACACAGCATCTCGATTGCAAACCATATATTCAGAGTTTGCACGAAGGGATAGCTGACCAGACGCCACACCTGAAATTTATTAAGAACCGCTGCACTGGAAAACACCAGCTCCGCTCCGCGGCTTGAGCCTGTCGCAAATGTCCACCCCACCGCAGCAGCGACATACAGTCCGATGAGGCACGTGGTAAGGTACACAGGGACACGTCCCACCCAGAATATCGGTAGGTAATCGCTGGAAACCCGGTGACTCATAACGCACCCCACTATTACCCTATTGATTCCGCCTCGCAAACAAATGCTGCGCTGGCTTTAATCATGGACGTGCGCAGCTCATGGTTTCAGGCACTGCAGGCCCGTTCCTGCAGCAAAACAAAAAAGCTTCCGATCCTTCATTACAATTCAGCCTTCTCTATTTCCGACTAAAGATATACACATACTTACCATCAAGCCCCATGACTTTCACGGGGCCGCTCCATGTGTCGAGGGTGTTCGTGAGACGCTTTAATAGTGCTTGTTGCATCTCCTCGCCAGGCACTGGAAAACTAGGGCTTCCAAGTAAATCTTTGTCTTGGAGAACAACCGCATTGGCATCACCGAGCTTCGCCAGCACCTCTTCCATGTTGTTATCCAAGGCGGAGGACTCAATTGCGAAAGGTTTTCCCATATTGGCACACTGCATCGCCACATATTCCGGAATTACGGGCAGAGAATGGGTAAATAAGACTTTATTGTATTTTCCGTGAAGCAAAGGGTGCAGTGCATTGATGACCCCGGCGTTGATATGTGAGTTTACCAATGCTTCAAGTCGCATTTGTTCTGCTGCTTTAGGAAAGGAATATGCGCTCCAGCCGGCCACCATAAGAAGCCAAGATCCAATTAGACACGCACGCTGCCACACAGCTCGCTCAATTTTATAGCAAAACCTACTCATATAAGCGAAACTACCGAAGATTAGAAAAGTATAGAAAGGCATGGCTAAAAAAGATCCTTTCATCTCAAAAAGACTATATAACAGATACAGACCGCAAAGCATCCATAACATGGAGAATCCTCGCCATCTGGAATCAAACGAGCGCGTCCGCAGTTCAGTTACCGCTCCAATCAGGTAGAGTGTTAATAGAGGAATAAAAAGATAGCCCACGTTGGACTGAACAGCCTCACCCCGCAGATAATATGACGCATGTTCAAAAACTGAAATTTGAGCGGCCCAAACCGATTTAGTAGAGCCGAAGCTATGTTGAAAGAAATATGAGAAGATGGTTTGGTAATGCAGGGCAAAATACCAGCCTGCAATTGCCAAAGCGGTTCCAACAGTGATTGCGCAATGCGAAAACAATGTCAGCAAAGAAGATTTGCAAACAAAGCGTGCCCGAAGAGCCACAAGCAACCATGTCCCGCCCAGCACAAGAATGATCACCGCAGTTGTCGATGGCTTTGTCAAAAGTGCAACTCCACTTAGAGCCCCGTATGCAACCGCACATCGCCATGACTGAAAAGGATTTTTTATTCTGATCCAGATTACCGCCAGACCGGAAATAATTATTGCACACATCATATCTGGACGAAACTCAACGGCTGCCATTGTCGCAAATGGCAATGCTAAGGACAGCAGGCTCAATGGCACTGAAAGCTTTAGTGAGACGCCCCTTAGCAAAAAGATGACCACACAGAGGTATGTAAAAACGACTACAAGGTTAATGTGGTATAAACCGTAAACGCTGTGCCCAAATATGGCAAATCCGAGCACACCAGCCCACACGGAGAATGGCGAGTGCAAGTAATTCAAAAGCATCAGCCGCATAGCGTCTGCAATTTCACCCGCAGAAAGCAGAAGCCAGATCGCATTGGATCGATAGATATAGGTTATGTCGTCATACGCAGGAACGGAAGCCAATGATCCATTCACCTCCGCACGCTTAAGGGCCAGAACAGAAAAGACATACGCAAGGACCAAAAGCACAAGAAATACCCAGAGATTCAGAACCAGTAAGCGAGTCGGTACGAGCGAAGAATGAAGTTGCTCTTTGCTGGAATAGAACGCGAGAACTCCCAAAAAAAGCAGAGTTAAGCCAACAAAAACCCAAGCCATAGCGGGTATGTCTGTCGGCAACCACACTTCGTAACGGCGACCGTTCGTACGAGGATCAGTGTTATCAGTCGCTGAAAATAACACGATGCGCTTTTTGACAAAGAAAGCTCCCTGGCCAAGATAATTCACTTCAGGCCTGCTTTTAGCGTAATAGGGAAGCAGTCTGCCGTTCTCGTATATCTTGGCACGCCGCGGTCCATCCTTTTCACTTGCGAGTTCTACGGGCAGACGAAAGCTGAAGGCATGATTTCCAAGAGGGTGTGGCTTTTCTTGTTTAATGGAATCGATGGGAATGGCTATCGAATGCCCCAGCGGTCGTCCAAGCTTTATCTGTATGACGAAAAGAACTAAGCACAGCGCACAGATTCCTAACGAGATGCTAAGTGCTACTTTTGAGAATCTCATTAGCTGTGATGGATGTCATACGAAGTTCGAAGCACAGCCTCCCCTTGCGAGAAACTTTGCTGCAACAACTCCAAGTCGGCTTGAATAATTCCGGGCAAAGGCGTTTCACACTTGATTTGAAAGACTCCCAATACTGGTTTTTGAAACTTAACAAGGGATCGAGGAGGAGAAATTGTCCATCCGTTATTATTTAAAATGTGAAAAAGCCATGGCAGACTCCATGAAGTAAATTTGCCTTCATAGGTCAGTTGGAGAAGATTCATCCAGTAAGTTTCAGTTTGTTTGCGCGTCTGCATCCGCTCGGCGATGGCTCGCTGCACCTCTTCACGAATCCAACAGTCCATCCAAAGGTCAAATCCTCCCCACGCTCTTTTCCAGGTTGCCCAGCCGCGGTCCGAGGCAATTCTCGTCAGATAGGGATGGTCTGCCACAGGGCACTCGCCGAAATTGTGTCCGTTTATTGACAGAACAGACTCATCTCTTGCGAAGCGTCGAAGCATCGTCTCGCAGAAATAAAAAAAATCCAGACTCGGCTCCACGTCATCCTCCAAAACAATCGCTTGAGTCTCCCGCGAAAAAACTAAATCCATTCCGCTCTTGACCCGACGGGCATATCCCTGTGATTCCGTGGCAACATCCAAATGCAGATCACATGGCCAGTCGATTTTCTGCACCTCCTCCAAAGCCTTTGAACAGCGCTGAGCCTCCTCCGGGTGCGCTTCTCGAGGTCCATCCAGAATAGCATACACGGTCGCAGGTTTCACTTTTCGCAAGCACTCAATTACTTTTGCTAACCGTAGCGGATTCCGCGTTACCGAGAGCACGACGGGAGTCAAAAATGCATCCGCTGAGGAGTTCCGCCTCCCGTCCTTGTGAAGCAGACTATAGTTCGAGGGGTAGCTTAGCGGCTTGCGAACTATGCTTGCATCGCGCGATTCCCACGGACATCGATGTAGATGATAAGCGTTACCACCTTTTTTCCGAGTTGGAAGAAAACGCTTATTTGAAATCGCTTCGTGGTCGGAATCATATCCAACAAACACGGATTTGCGATGCGAATAATCATGATTCTGATGAGCAACCAAGTAGTCCGGCGATAGATCGACAAGAGCCTTCTCATGGACTAATGCGTGATATATCATCCAGTTATCCCAGCTTCCGCGACCGACCAATAACTCTGGCATATTCGCCGACGTGAATTCACCTTTCGGAAAGACAAAGTAATCGCTCCCGTGTGGAGGGTGCAACAGGCCTGTTAGCTTTAGTTTATCCACCTCGGAAGCCGAATATACCGGACTGCTGCAATCAATATCCACACGTTGGCCCACGAGTAAGTAGTTTCGTGCAAGTTGAGAGTGTAATTTGCAAACAAGCTCACCGAATTGCGGAGTAATTAAAATATCACAATTTATGTAACAATTAATCGCATTGGCGGATATTTGGGCTGCCACAGTAAATATATGATCAACGCGGGGCGTCCCTTCTGCTGATCGCTCTATCTCAATGGGAGGTCGGATACCTAATTCTTGACACACTTTCTCAGCACCCAACACAGGATCGAAGAATAGAACTTCGCTGTGAGGCACTGATCGCAGCAGCGATTTAAGAGAATTTGTCTGCTGCACCCCTGTGGTCCCAACAAAGGGTTTCCCGGTTGTAAAAAAGCTAATCACAGTAGGTCATAAAAACCAGCGTTTCCACCAGGGTCCGCGGGGTTGTTTTTGTTGTTTGAGTTTTTGATTTGCAGCTTTTAGATTTGCGTACTTTTCCTTCAATTGCGAAAAACGACCCTCCAATTTCAATAAAGCAAGCTCCAGTTCAGCAGTTTTCATGGTAAGTTTCAGCTGCCGCTGGCTTGACAACAAGGCTGCCGAATACACTTTCACGAGATTATCGTCTGTATGTGAGGCCATGCGATCACACAGCGCAGGAACCACCTGCCGCGCGGAAAATGGAACCAACGAATCAGCTTTTACCCCGCAATTAAAAGAGTGCATCAATGCGCTTAGGTAATGCTGTAATATGCATAGCATGAGCGATCTCTCTTCAGACATCTTTTCCACAGAGGCGCAAGGCACATTCCGCTCCACAACTTGACGGATAAATGCTACCACGGCTACAGGATTATTTTGCTCCAGCCATGCAGCACCGGCTGTTCTGCTGGCGTTGGTATATTGATCGATAGCTTCTGCCGCCTTAACCAAAGCTTTTCCAAGATCCATCCCGTCGCCATCAGCAAATGTGACTCCGTTGCCCAGCTGCTCAACCAGTCTTCCAGCCCACGTGTCTGTCGCCGCAACGATGGGAAGACCGTATTTGATTGCATCGGACACGTTAGCGGATGTTCTAAAACCAAATGTTTGGCGTTTGTAGGGACACACGAGCAGATTGCTTTGTCTGAAGAGAGAAGCCATTTCCTCATCCTTTAGATAGCCATGCAATAAGGTGACACCCAGATCGCGCAATCGGGCGATGGATTCCGCCATGCGGGTGGTCTCCAACACAGAAGGTTTGAGCCCAGTGCGGAAAATAAATTTCCACGGAACTTGCGGGGCATGCTCCAAACAATATTCCACTGCGTCGGGGAGAAGACCAAACCCGCGCATTTCAATGGCGTAACTCAAATAAGCAACTGTCATTTTCCCCTCTTCCGGCATGGCATATTGCGATTCTTCCGGAGCCAGGCTGAAGAACGGCATGATCGGTGGGCGCACACCGAGATGTTCTTCGATCGCACGCGCGGAAAACTCCTCATCGGCCACGATGCGGATGCAACTCTGCTCGAGATAGGATTTGCATCCCAACAAAGATGTCTTTAGCAAAACTTGATTGCGGGCATAGTCAGGGGACGTTTCATCAAAGTTCAGGAACGCAGAATATAAATTAAAAACGCAGGAAAGTCTCTGAGGATCGAACCCGTCCAGAGCCTGGATGAAACCGGGCAGTTGATGCGCATGCCCGGAATAACAAAACAGAATTACGTGGGCGCCCGGCGTATTATTAATGACATCCGTCAGCGCTCCGCGAAGCTCGTTTGCGAAGGATTCACGTTCAAGGATGGAAAATCCTCGGTTGACCATCTGTGTCGGCTGCGAGAACACCGGGCGCACCCAATCGGGGGGGGCTTGCCCTTCGAGCAAGAAGGATGCAGAGGCGAAAGAAAGGAACGCGCCACCTAATCCCTCTGCTGCTGCTTTCAGACGCTGATCAAAATATAAATAGTGACCGCCTTCATTGCACAGATCGGGGTTTACGCTGACCAGGAACCAATCCTTAGGTTGGCAATCTGCACCTGGTGCTTTAGTGAGTGTATCCATGCAAGTAGCTTGTTCGCAAAACTAGCGACAACACGATAAAAGAGGGATTCATGGAAATCTGTCAAGTGCACGAGCCCTCGCTCAAATGATTGAACAGGACCCACAGTCTCCGGCGACGCAGGCCCGTGCTTGAAATTTGATTAGCCACACTAAAGCCCTATAGACCGACTCGCGTCAACACGTCTCGCAATCGCATTACGTCTTCGGGGTGCGTATCGTAAAGATTGTTTGTCTCGGTGGGATCTGCCTGCAGATCATAAAGCTGATCCTGGTTCTCCACTTTGGTGATCGGCTCGCGACGCGCTGGATCAGGGATGTCGGACTTGACTACCAGCTTCCAGCGCGCGTCGCGCACTGCTTTCACAGCGTCCAGCGAATAGAGCATCAGCGATTGACGCGGTTTCGTTTCCGAGAGTTGGGGATTGAGCGCGGAAAGAAAACTGACGCTGTCCGGCGCAGCTCCCGGCGGGGGATCGATATTCAATGCCTCCATCACGGTCGCGTAGATGTCATTCAACCCCACGAGCTGATCACTCACAGTGCCGGGCTCCACCTTTCCCGGCCAGCGGACGATGAGTGGCACGCGAAAGCCGCCCTCATAGATGCTCGCTTTGCCCCCGCGCAATCCGCCGGTGGGATCGTGTCCGGCACGCAATGCTTCGCCAGCAGCATCCTGTTTTCTCCTCGCCACCTGCACGCCGCCATTGTCGCTGGTGAAAATAAAAAGCGTCTTTGCAAGCTGCCCAGTGCGCTCGAGCGCATCACGAATGGCACCGAAATGACTGTCGATTTGCTGAATAAAATCTCCGTAAGGACCGCATTGGCTGGTGCCTTGGAACTCTTTGGATGGCGTGATCGGGTTATGCGGGATGTTCGAGGCGTAATAAAGAAGGAAGGGCTTGGGATTCTTCTCTTGCCGCTCGACAAACGCGACCGCCTCTTGCGCAGTGCGCGGCGCGACTTCAGCATTTTCCCATTCAAGACCCGGTGCGGGCGGAATGACCTGGATCGGTTTGCGCGGCTCGCGAATGAGCCGCACTTTTTGTTCTGGCTCCAGGTCGGCGAACTTCGCATCGCGGATGAAGAGACGGGGTGGATTCTCCACATTGGCGGCCATGCCAAAAAACTCATCGAACCCTGACTCGAGTGGCCCGGGGCGCAGCTCGTCTTTAGCCCAATCGAAATTGTCGCGGAACGAGTCGCCATCTCCATAGCCGAGATGCCACTTGCCAATCGCCGCCGTGCGGTAGCCCTGCTCACGCAGCACGCTTGGAAGTGTGGGATGTTCTTTCGGATCAAGCAACAACGGTGCTCCGGCACCATGCACTCCCGTGGGCGCATGAAGCGGGTTGCGCCAATGATAGCGCCCGGTCAACAAGGCATAGCGCGTGGGTGAGCAAACAGAACTGGGCGTATTTGCTTGAGTAAAGCGCATGCCCTCGGCTGCCAGACGGTCGATATTTGGAGTCTTGATCAGCTTTGCGCCATAACAACTGGCATCGCCATAGCCGAAGTCGTCGGCGAGAAAGATGACGATATTCGGACGCTCGGATTCAACCGCACAAAAGGTAGCGGAAGTAGCGGAAGCGAGTAGAGCAAGAACTGCGATGATTGATTTCATTTTGTTTGTCGTATCTCGAGTTGCACAGGGCCGAGCAGTCCGGCGCGGCGTAGTGGGCTTTCTGACGTGTGCGGATTGTCCAGCAGCCAAGTTTTCCGCTCCGCTTCAGGAAGCGCAAGATCTCCGATGATGCGGTTGACCCAAGTGTTGCGCACGCGGATGACCAGCTCATTTTCTCCCGGTTGCAGCAGCCCGCTCACGTTCGCGCGGAATGGCGGAGTCCAGAGTGCGGGTAATGTCTGCCCATTGATTTCCACGTCTGCAAGATCGCGCACGTCACCAAGACTCAGTGTTGCTTCACCCGGAACCTCGGTAAGCTCGAAAGTAGTCCGGTAAACAGCTTCACCTGAGAACGTGCGCACTTCATTTTCTTGATCGGTAGTCCAGGACACAAGGTTCTCCCAGTTCCGCTGCATTCGCTCGCCGAAAGGCGACTCGAAATCCACCTGCCACGGGCCGCTGATTTCCATGCTGCGCACGACCGGTGCCAGTGGTGGCTGCGCACCCGCCGTCGGTTCCGGGCGAAAGACCACAAACACCGAGCCGTTAGCCGCAAGCGAGAGCGGCACGGAGGTGCGGCCATCCTGCACCCGCGCGTTCGGCGCGCTTTCAATCCGCGCGGTCTCCGGGTTCCAAAGCTCTGCCACGCCGCTTTCGCGAAAGCCGCACGTAATCTCCACCGGCGCACGATTTTGCGAGGATATAAAATAAAGAACGTCATCGCCAGCGACGCGTCGCGTCCATTCCATCCGCTCCGCACCCGCGATGCGCACCCTCGGCTCCACCTCACGCGCCTGCAACGCCGCCCTCACGGAGCGTCCCCAGAGCACACGACCTGTGCCCACAGCACGCTCGCCGTTCTCAGCAGGTTGCTCGCCAAATAGCGAGAGCAGAGCTGCATCGGCCTCCTCTATCTCGCCGTCATCTTCGAGCGAACGCAGCAGCGTCACGGGTCTGGAAAAAAGCACCGTTCCGCCCTCCTGCACTAATGAAGCGATCTTCAACAGAAACGAAGCAGTCAACTCCTCGCGGCCGCCTACTGCCAGCACTTCAAATTTGCGCCCCGACTTGGTCACAAAGCGTCCTGCTTCATCCACCGATAGGAAAGCCTCGACCATCCGCGCGGTACAAAATGCGAAGTCATAGCCACCGCCTGGATCATAAGAAAAAGGTGCGGCCTCCAAGTCGCCTGCCACGATCTCGGCCTGCGGGTCTTCGCCCAGACAAAAGAGCAAATCCGCCGATGGCTCGCCACTTTGCAACAGCGCCTGGCACCGTGCCAGATAATCGATCCACGACTTCGCGAATGGCCACCAGATCAGGTCGCGTCCAAAGTTTGTGCCATAGCGAGTGGTCATGCCTGGCAGACGATCAACAAAAGGCTGGTGCACCCAGAGATGAAACACCTGTCTATTCACTCCCTGAGCGAATACTTTATCATGCGCAGACTTGAGCAGCGCGGGCGTGCGGTCGAACTTCCGCGCTCCATCGTCCGCACTGCCGAGTTCCGCCGAAATCCCATCCGCCTCCGCGGCCGCTTCCCATGCGAGGAACGCCTCAGCCGCCACGATATTCTGTCCGTAAAAATGCGCAGCCGAAGATGCAAGCCGCACATTGGTCTGAATGCCCTCCTGCAACCGACCCGCTCCGCCTTTGTCGCCTTGCGGTGAGAACTCAGTGATGGGAATATCCACATGACTCCAGGAAAGCATTCGGTCGCGTGTGCTAAACTCCATCTCCAACGTAAGGCCTACCGCGTGCGCTCGTTCCGCTATTCGCTTCACAAAACCATCCGCAACTTGCTGTGCCAGCGTCTCTCGATAGTCGCGCAGGAAAGCTTCGGTCTGCTCAGCATCACCGATTCTAAAACCAAGCAAGGCGGGCAACCACGGCGTCGGATCATACGCATGCTCCGCACGAAACGCTTCCAGTATTCTTTCGCCCCAGCGGTGATAAGAGCATTCCCAACTATCCAGATGCACGCTCACCCAGGTGCTGCCAAGATATTGCGCGGCGCGCGGATCGGTCGTGAGTTTTGCAAAGAAACCATCGAGAAACGCATCCGCTCCCGCCGCGCTGAGTTTATCAGCTTCCCATGCCTCGCCTGGAGATGGAAACGCCGGAGCAGATGCTGTCTCGCCGCTCTCTGTATGGCCGAGACGGATCACGCGCCAATCGCCCGGCGGAGCCTCCCAAGTCAGCGTGCCGTCGGGCGCAAGTTTGTCGCTGAGGTCGATGACATTTGCGAGCTGCACCGTGGCGACGTCGTCTTCAACCGCGCGTTCGCCGAGCAGCGAGCGTCGATCCATTGCCACAGGGTTCACGCCGCCGCTAAGCGTATCGACAAAAGGCGTGCGCGGCAGCATTGAGGGGCTTTCTCCCTTTTGCAGCAGTTCCACTTCCGCGAGCCAGGCATGCCATGGGAAGTCTATCGTATCGAGACGCAGCCGAAAGAAACGTCCACGAGCTGTCTCAGGGAGCGAAATGGTCGCGCCCGCACGCCCGGTCAATCGCGTGGGGTCATAATCAAAGGAGTGAACCTCGCGGTATCCCTCGCCATCGTCCGACACCAGCAGGGTAAAACGCGCCTTCCGAAAAGCTCCCATGCTGAATGTGCCGCCCGGAACCAGGAAAATCGAATCAGCCTCAAACGGCTCGTCGAATTTTAGTTCGATACCGGGCAAGCGCGTGCCCTTCGCTTTGTCCATGATGATGAACGAACCCGGATTTCCATCCACGAGCACGGCCGGGGTGGCATTCCAATGACCCAGCGGTGAATCCGTTGTGAGAAAGTCGCCGCTGATACTCGGCGAGGCTTTTTGAAAAGCCGTGCGCGAGCGAGCTGCCAATGGCATTGCCAGCGTCCGAATGTCCTGATAAAAGGCTTCCGAAGTGAGTGGCGGTTTGAGCTGCACCTGCACTTCTCCGGGCCCACTCACAGTCTTCTCATCCCACACGAGCACCTGCTCTCGCCGCTCAGGTGCCACCCAGTGGCCGCCCGCAGTTGCCCAGCCGTTCATCGGCATCACGCTCACCACCATCCCGCGCCGACGCGCCTCTTCCATGAGGAAAAAGAATCGGTCGAGAAACATCGGTGCGCCAAATTGCAGATTGCGCTTGATCCCATGTTTCCGCAGCGAGCCGCTGTCGCTGAAATCGAGCACAAACCCGCCGATGCCCGCCTCTTTCATCGCATCCAGATCACGTGGAATGCCCTCTTCTTCCACCAACCCCTGCCACCGATACCACACCCACGGACGCGCCTCCGCAGGCGGCTCGCGGAAGCGATCAGCAAGATCGGCGGCGGCGGAACTGAGCGAAGTGCTCATCAATGCGATGGCAACAAAAATCCACAGTTTCAGTGTCTTCGCGGCTCTATTCGCTGCGCCATCAGCCTCCCCATTAGCCGGTATTTTTAAAGTCAGCTTTTCTTCGTTTTTTAGCATGGGCGTTTCACGGACGAAAAGTTTCGTTTCTAAGTTCGCGGTTTTGAACCTTGGGGTCTCGCCAGGATATGCTTTCGACATGTCCATCACAAAAGAGGGTGTTTGCATGGCAAGCGCGCATATCCTCCGAGTCTCCTTCCGGACGAGGATGCCGAAAAGCCATCCACATGGCGTTACCCCCGTATTCTGCTGCCGAAGCTCGCGGGCCGTCAGTCAGGAAGCCTAGTGTCTCAGGCCGGAAACGAAAATCGCCTGACAATGCAGTTTTGTTGCCAGTCTCTGTCATCAGGACTGTTTGCGCCGGATCAGTCACGTTCACGGGACGCATCCGGCCGTTTGGATTGGATCCGCCAGCACCGGCGACCAATCGATTCAGCCCGTAATCTGAATTGATAGCTGGCCATCCGCCTGTGCCATCCTTCCCCGAGAGTGGGCAATACATCAGCCGGTTATACCTCCATCCGGCGACTTTTTTGTCTATCTCAAGACCGTATGGCTCCAGCTGAAGATACCATGCTCCCTCGGTCTCGAAGCCTGAGTCTGGATACATACCACGATCCGCCACGTAAGCCTGGACGATAACGCCAATCTGCCGCAGATTGCTTATACACCGGATGTTCATCGACCTCTCACGCATTTGCTGCATAAACGGCAAAAGTAGCGCTGCGAGCACTGCAACGATGCCCATGACGACAAGTATCTCGATAAAAGTAAATGCTCTGCGAGCAGACGTATATTTTCTCTCCATATAGTTGTCATTTAATCGCGAAACGCTCCATCGACCATAGACGATTGGTGCTTTCTGTGAGTTCGACATCCCACACAAAGCCCACACTCGTTGCCTTCGCCACATCGACTTGAGCATCGAACGGCCCTTTATAAGCATCATTGAAATCGATATCGCGTGGCTCGCCTGTCGGCTTGCCTCTCGGGGTTGCTCCTTCCTCGAGCGGGTTCCACTTCACCCAGCCTGTGGCGGCAAGATCATCCAACTGCAAGACAGCCTCGCGGTCGGAGAATTTTTCCACGACTTCGGATACAAAGAGCGCGCCCTCAGCTAAGATCGCCCAGCGAAAGCTGCCCGCATTTCCCGGCACAGTCTTCCCCGTCCAGATGATCGATTTAAAATCGCCCCTTCCTGCCGATGGGACATCGAAGAGAAACACGCCGTAAGCACGGCGAACTCCTTGCGACCCATTGAGAACCACCTGCAGATCGCTTTCAGCCCCAATACGCGCTGGGATTCCCATAGCCCGGTTTCCTTCCACCACCGAGCCACCACGAATGTGAGGAGTGGTGCCGACCGTGACGGATTCATCAAGCGAGAACCAGCCGGGATCGCTGCCAATCTTGAGCGAGCGAGCTTCCGGATGCAGATTGATTCCAGATAGCGGCGTCACTTCCTCGACATATTTCGAAGCGGCATCGTAAAGTTCAATTTCCTTTGCGCGGGCTCCCGTGCAGGTGAGCAGTGTGACGCAGATCGTGGATATGATACGAGATGGTATTTTCATGATGATTAGTTAAGCATTGGACGGCCTTTGGCTCAATGCGCGGCGTGCAGCGGTGACATCCTCGCGACGCAGAGGATACCGCAATGCCAGCAGCAGCGCGATTGTCATCAGTGCGACGGGGAGGAAAGTGAAAAGCAGTCGCAGCCGCAGTATTGTCTCCGGTGCCTGCGGCCCGAGAAGCTCCGCATCGACTCCGGTAAATGCCACCACGTATCCGCTCAAACCGAGAGCCAGAGCGGTTCCACCTTTAAATACCCACGAGAGCACAGCACCAAACATCGCCTCCCGGCGCTCGCCCGTCGCCGCCTCATCGATGTCTGTGATGTCGGCCACCATGGAGGATTCCAGCACCCAAATGGCCGCCACCGCAGGTGCCATGAGAGCTTGATTGAGCACAGCAAGCATGGGTGCCGCAGGCGTGTAGAGTATCCAATGCAGGGCGTTCGACACGAGGTTGAGTGAGAGCGCAAGAATCAGCGTCGTCTTTTTCCCCAATCGCGCTGCGAGCCAGGCCACTCCCGGCACGCACACCAGCACGGAGACGACCCACGCCGTGGACGCAAGCCCCATCAAGGTTCCAGAGGCATCGCGGTCTCCATCGAACAAATAATAAATGCTCAGAAACTGGGAAAGCGGATGAACAATATAGATGCCAGCGAGCGTGAAAAAAACAATGCCGCAGATCAGCAGAAACGGGCGGTGCGACAGCGTGCAACGCACCGAGTGCAACAGACGAACCGGAGGCAACTTCGCCTTGAGCGGACGCTCGCGGACAAACAGCACCACGGGAAGACTCGTCAGCACAATCAGCGCAGCCACAAGAGCTGCAACCACGCGCACTCCCTGCACTTCGCTTGATCCAAAGAGACTCGCAAACCAACCGCCGAGACCGTCGCCCATTAATGTCCGGAACCCCGCCTGCAGCGATTCGTTTGTTCCCGTGAAGGACAGCTTATAAATCCAGCCAATGCAAAAGGAAGCAACCGCCTGGAACCATCCGCGATAGGCCATCACGCGCGTGCGCTCGTCGTAGTCTTCCGTCAGCTCATACGCCAGACCATTATACGGCACCATATAGACGGTGTATGCCGTGTTGAGCAGGATCGAAAATGTGAGGAACCA
>CBDUBV010000011.1:0-39915 GCA_965365475.1 uncultured Chthoniobacteraceae bacterium
GATTGAGCTGCTGCGCCGAAAGTGTTCAGCGCAGAATCTCAGCGATGACTTCTGCTGCGGTGTAGTGCGTGTCCTCGCCTTTAAAATACCGTCCGAGATGCACGAGATCATCACCCGCTGTGAGGAGGGGCAGCTCGATTTCGCCGCGATGCACTTGCGCCAGCCCGACCGTGGCCATGAGGCCATTGCATAGACATACGCGGCCTTCTGCATCCTCTGCTGCACCGCCTTTGCGCACATATTGTTCCACCGGTTCCGCAGGGCATCGGTAGCCCACCTCGCCATTCTCTTTCTGGTAGGGATGCCGTAAATATCCCAGATCGCACACTCGGGTGCGCTGCACGCCTTCCGCGCCGATCACACCCGGCACATTTTGCACCGCCTTGAATGGAAATCCCGTAGGGGAAGCAAGCGGGTCGGTAAAAATGCGCACGTCTCCAGACTTCACCCCTTGCAACACGCGCGCTTTAAGTTCAGAGCGCACTCCCGATTCGGCACAATAGGCAAATGCCGTGCCCACCTGCACACCGCTCGCACCAAGGGCCAGAGCATCGCGCAATCTCCCCGGCCGGGCATAATCTCCCGCCAGCCAGAAAGGAATGCCGAGCGCAATGATCTTGTCCAGCTCCACCGCATCGCGTTCTCCGTAAAGCGGCTCGCCGCGCTCGGTGAGTTGCATGGCACCGCGCGGCGGAGCATTGTGACCACCCGCGACTGGGCCTTCCACGATGAACCCATTTACCTTCCCAGTGGACTTTCTAGCCAGTGTCATGGCGAGAGTGGCAGAACTGATGATTGCAAAAAAATTGGGGCGCTTGAGCGTTGAGACGGTTTCCGCACAGAAATCCGCAGGATCAAATTTCGTGACAAATTCCGCGCCCCGCTCCGCGTCCTCCACCTCGATACGCATGTGCACCGCTCGGCCTTCCGACAGACCGTCGAGGATACCTGGGATCGATCGCGGAATGCCCGCGCCCATCAGCACATAGTCCACGCCCGCGAGCATCGCACCATAGATCGAAGGCAGCGTGGGCAACTGGATTTTTTCCAAATAATTGATTCCAACCACACCGCTGTGGCCATCCTTGGCGAGCCAGACTTCAACAAAATTGCCCAACACGGTCAGCTCCACCAGGCTGCGCGGCGGATCGAGCGATGGCAATGGCACATTGGCAAAAGGAACCTCGTCCGCTTTACCGCCTTCGATAAAATATTTCTCGTGTATCCGCTGCGCGATAGCCTGAAAAGGAAATGCGTCCATCGCGCGGCGCATGTGCCCGCCGGGATCGCCAAGCTGCAATCGGCGCACCAGAGTCACATCGAGCGAAGTGCCCGATACCACTCCGAGCTGCCCGAGCTGCGAGACCGCATTGGCCAGTTTCCATCCACTCACTCCCACTCCCATTCCTCCCTGTATAATTTGCGGATGACTCATAATTTTGCGAACGATGACCATGCCACGCCTTGGCCTTCGTGCCAATGGTAATCGGGCCGACTTTCGCTTTCGCTTTTTTTAAGAGAGGTGAAATGGCCAGGCAGTGGCGGACCGGAGTTACAAACGTCGAAGTAGTGACGCGTGTGCAAGTTTTCTGGCATACGCGTTTTGGCGTTTCCGATCCGTGGCATGAATTTCTACCGGGGCATTGCAGAAGTGTTGCATGGCGTATTTGAAGTGCGCCTGTGCGATATTGCCGGTGCCGATGAAATAAAGCCGGGTATGCATAAATTTGCGCGTGCCTTGAGTCGGTTAAGGTTCGAAATCAATCCAAACTACCAAAGGCGCGAATTGTGCCCCGGCATCCTGATGCCAAAAGCCTGAGGGATACTGCATGCTGCCGACGCGGCAGATGCGCGATACTCCTGTCTGGCTTACTTGTGCAGTGCTCTCTGGTGTGCACGGAAATATGCCCACGGTGCTCAACCACGGACTCACCCCCGCTAGTGCGATGGGCAGCTCCGATGGCAAAGGTTTTAAAAACACGACGCGGTTCAGTGGCGACAGCGTGAACTCACTGGTAGTATCCACAATCACCGTCCATGCAGTGCTGCCCTCGCTGGCATGCACTGCGATGCCCGAGTCCGTGAGTGCTCGGAATCGCCATTCGGCGCGCACGGCCTGGATGTGCGCGGCATGCTCGGGCGCGATCGGAGCACGCGGTTGCGACTTTTCGCATGCTTCCATCTTGTCGGCCAGTCGCCGCGCGTATTCATGGATTGAAATGGCGTCTGCAATGTAAAATAAGTGCGGCGAGAGACATCCCATCTGGTCAAAGAGCGATATATCGCGGGCCGCGCCGGGCACGGACTGCCAGCCTGGATCGTCAAAGATAATGCCGAAACTCACTTTGTTGCCATGAGCGATGAACACCTGATCGGGACGCGTCTGCGAGTGGATGGCGGACACTGTCTTATCATTGCCAAATACCAGCACCGCCCGCGCTTGCTTCAGCCAATGTGCGGGCAGGGTGGAAGCACACTCGACTTTCTCAGCCAATGCCCTCGGAAGGGCAGCAAGGAATCGGTCGAAGATGGGCAAGCCTGCGGAGGGGAGTTTCACCCAATTCATCGCACCTAGAATGAGTCCGCGCACGGTGCTCTGTAGGGCTGCGTGTGGTGTGTTGCCGCTCACGATGTGCAGCAATGGACTCATTGCCTTGGCCTGCGAATATCCGGACCCGAAGGGGCGGAACCCGTCCAGGATTTCCGGGTGCCCAAGCTCCAGAGCGAGTGCTTCCTCCCACTCGCGCAGATCAGGCAGGTAGGCTTGCGTGTCGCTTGCTCGAACTGCTTCGGCGAGCAAGCGAATTCTTTCGCGGGTGGTCATGACAGCTGCGCATCGGCCTCCCGCGAGCATCCACGCGGCAGTGCGGCGGGATCACGCCCGAGAAGCAGAAAGCCTTTGTCTTTGGCGATCGCCAGGTCTTCGGTTTGCAAAGCAAGGTTGGAGTGAGCGTTGGCAAGATCGTAGATGGCGATGCGTCCGATGCCGCCAGGGGATGCTTCTTTATCAGACTCTGGATCGATGAGTCGCACCCTCACCCATGATGGGGCGACATGAGGTTGGTCCAATCCGCGTGTGTAGAATTGCGAGCTGAGTTCGGTCATGCCGTATTCGTTGATCACGCTGTCTGGTGAGAGGCCCAGCACTTCCGTGAATTTCTTGAGGAGTTGTTGTTTGGTCAATGTCCGCCCGGAGCCTTTGTATCCGCCGGTCTCCATGGCGTAGCTGCCGTGAGGAAGTTGCCAGGTGCGTGTGGAGTTTTCAAAGAAATGCAGGAAGGCCAGTGCAGTGCCAAGGAGTGCCAGTGGGGCGTCGCCATCCAGAGCGGCCTCGATGCGAGCGCGATCCAGCCCGTGCGTGGGGTGCATGCAGAAGTCGGACTCGGAGTCGGCCAGTAGCCCAAGCATGTGGCTCAAGGAGGAGTGAGGTGCGTGTGTGGGCGATGGAGCCAATATGACCCGGCGATGATGCGGGAGGTCCAGTCGTTTCCATCCCAATAGCACAGACGCGTCGTGAAGCTGCATGGATCGGTAATGATGACGCCCGCGTGTCTCGCCCGTGGTACCGCTGGTGTGGAATGTGTGGATTGCTGTGGAAGGATCGAAGCAGCATACGTCGGCGAGCTTGAAGGCGGATTGCGGCAGGGGCCGAATCTCATGCCAATGCCGCGCTGGGGGGTATTGAGCATAGAACTGTGCGAGCACAGGGCTCTGCGCCTGCTGATAGCGGTGTATCCGCATGGCCAGCTTATCGAACACATCGTCTGCGATAGGTTGTGTAAAAGCATCCATGAGCGCCTGCTCTAGTTCGGAGAAGGTGTCGGCAGGTGGATGGGAAGTTGCTGGCATCGCGCGGGTGAACTATTTATCAAAGCGTCGCGCACTTATCAAAAGAATGCTTCCGCTACTCCACACGCTGATTCCTGGCCCGGCATCGACTGCGCTTATGCAGCGATTGCGCCGGGTGGAATCGCGCAATGTGACGTTTACGGACGAGGGTTTTCCGATATTTTGGGAGCGCAGCGAGGGCGTGAATGTGTGGGACGTGGATGGGAATCGGTTTTTGGATTTTACTTCTGCGTTTGGAGTGTGCGGTCTTGGGCACAACTGCCCGGCACTTACAGACGCAGCGTTTGCCCAGGCGACCCGGCTGGTGCACGCGATGGGCGATGTGCACCCCACCGAGGTTAAGGTGCAGTTGTGTGAAAAGTTGAGCGCACTGACTTTCGAGCGTTGGGGAGTGGGGCGTGGGCGCGTGTTGCTGGGCAACTCAGGCTTTGAGGCGATCGAAGCAGCATTGAAGACGGCGCTGCTCGCGACGGGGCGGGCCGGAGTGATTGGCTTCGAGGGTGGCTATCACGGCCTTGGCTACGGCACGCTTGCAGCAAGCGGCATGTCGTTTTTCTCCGAGCCGTTTCGCAGCCAGGTCGCGCAGTTTGCATCGTTGCTTCCATTTCCTCGACAGGACTCGGATGTTGCAGCGTTGGAACTGGCTCTGCAGCGGGAGCTGGCCAGGAATAGAGTGGGCGCAATCCTGGTGGAGCCGATACAAGGACGCGGGGGCGATGTGGTGCCGCCCGATACATTTCTGCCCCTGTTGCGCGCGGCATGCGATCGCCACGGTGTGTTGCTGGTGTTGGATGAGATTTATACCGGGCTCAACCGCACGGGCGATCTGTTTGCCTGTGATCACGCTGCTGTGGTGCCGGACATAATCTGTCTGGGCAAAGCACTCACTGGCGGGTTGCCGTTGTCTGCGTGCGTGGGACGTGAAAGTGTGATGAATGCGTGGCCGGAGAGCGCCGGGGAGGCACTGCATACAAGCACGTTTCTTGGAAACCCGATGGCTGCGGCGATGGCAGTGGAGTCGCTGCGTTTGCATGCGCTGGATGAGACGCGTGCGCAGGTGCGTGCAGCGGGAGATTACCTGCGTCGGGTATTGGAAAAAGCAGCACCTTCACACTCCGTGCGTGGACGTGGGCTACTACTCGGCCTCGACCTGCCCGGTGCGCCGGGCGTGGCGGGAGCGGCCATGAAGCATGCTCTTCGCTACGGTCTCATCCTGCTCGGCGGCGGCCCGGCTGGGGATGTTCTTTCGTTTACTCCACCTTTTGCCATCGCGCACGAAGAGATGGAGCTGGCGGGGGATTGGCTTCAGGAATATTTGATGTCTTTGCCTGGCTCCATCTCATAGTCCAGCGCAAGCCGGTCGGAGACATTAGGCTTGATGACTTCCTCCACGAACTTGAGGTGGATTGGGTCATCGCGATAAATTTCCAGTTTTTCCATGGACTCGAATTCCACAGCCAGGAAGAAAGGCCATTCACAATCGGGCAGCACGCGCTTACCGCATTTGACGCTGAGGACCACAGGGATTTTGAGCAACTGCATGCGGGTCTGCATCATCATCTCTTCGACTTTGGAAGCGGGCAGCTCCGGCCTGAGTTTGAAAAGAACGATGTGATTGATCATGCGGAGGGTTTACAGGAGGCGGTGGCGGCTGGCAAGCACTCAGGCCAAAGGTTCAAGAGGCGTATTGGGGTTAAGAGCCAGGGTAGGTTTCCGTTTTTTACCAAGCCGCCAGAGAAGTCCGCCGCCGGGATGTAAAATCCACGCGAGGAGGAAAAGCGCGCCGCCCGCCACGACCATCGCGGCAGCGATGGAGCAGTCGAGCCAGACTCCGAGATGCATGCCCATCACCGAGCTGAGAGCAGCATGGATGGAAGTGAGATAAAGAATAACAGACAGACGTGAGGACAATAACATCGCGGTCGCGCCCGGAAGAATCAGCATCGCAATGACCAGGATGGCTCCGACCGATTCAAACGCACTGACCACCACCACGCTGAGCAGTGCCATCAATGCATAATGAAAAAATTGTGTATTCAGCCCGAGCAAATGTGCGAGGCCGGAATCAAATGAAGTGACCAACAGTTCTTTATAGAAAAACAGAATCAATGCGAGCGTGAGCAATGCCACCACGCCCATGATAAATACCGGAAGCGGTGCGATGGGCAGCGTGCCGATGCTGACAAAGGGAAAGGAGGAGACGTATCCAATCTCACCGTACAATACGCAATCGGCGTCCAGATCGACCTGATCCGCATACAGACTGATAAGCACCACTCCGATCGCGAAGAGCGAGGAGAATACAATCCCGATTGCTGCGTCTTGTTTGATGCGACTGCGACTATGGATCGATTGGATGAGCACCGTGGTAACGATGCCTGCGGTGAGTGCGCCAATAAACATGCCCATGCTATCGCGATTGCCCGCCACGAGGAATGCGATGACGATGCCTGGCAGGATGCTATGGCTGATCGCATCTCCCACGAGCGCCATGCGCCGAAGCATGAGATACACACCCACCAGACCGCAAGCAGCCGTGCAGAGGAAGCCCATGAGCACGATCCAGCCGAAGGTGTGCACGTGCTGTGTCCATGGCAACACGATGACCTGATTAAAATCAAAGGGCGGAATGAGCGATGTCATTTGTCTCCTTTGGGTGCGATGCCCGATGGCGAGCTGCGGCGGTCCCGTGCGACGCCGGGCATGTCGCGCAAGCTCGGGATTGGTTTTCCATGCGGATCGAAGTGCGGATATTGAAGTCGTTTTTCCAGCAGGTTCACGATGTCTTCTCCCAGGATGTGCTCGATCTTCTCCGCATCTTCATGGACGTGGTCGGCTGTGTACTGGGCTGCATTGGTCAGGTACAATTCCCAAAGCCGGTGATTGCGCACCATGAGGCACGCCTGGAGATACCCATGCGGTGTGAGGTAGAGGCGTCCGTCGTCCACGCCCTCCGTGGCGAAACCGTTGCGCACGAGGTTGTCCACGTCGCGCCGCGCCGAGGCCGCGGAGCTGCCACGGTTGCGAGCAAGGTCGGAAAGCAGAATGCCCGCTTCATGATCGAACCCGCCATCCTCGATGAGGCGGTATATGGCTTTGAGCGTATCCTCGCGCTCGATCTTCCGCGACCGACTATATCTGCGCCATGCTCTCACGACCAATCCCCGGCGAGGCGCGAAAAAGAAAGCGAGCAGGAAGAAAAAAGCGGCTGCCAGAACCATGAATGGCCCAGTGGGAAGTCGTGCTCCGAGAAAAGAAACGCCTGCACCAAAAGCTGCTGAGGCCGCTCCGATAAGTGCAGCATAGACAAGCATGCGATGCATGCGGTCGGTGAGCAGATAGGCGGTGGCTGCCGGTGTGATCAGCATCGCCGAGACCAGGACCACACCGACCGCTTGCAAGGAAGTCACCACGGCGAAACTCAAAAGCAACATCAGCACATGGTGCAGCAGCCGCGCGGGCACGCCGCTGGCATGTGCAAATGAAGCGTCGAAACTCCCCACCAGGAGGCCATGATATAGTGCCACGATGAGCACGACAACTAAAGCGGTGACCGAGCCCAACCAGACGACATCTGCGTAGGACATCGCTGCTGCCTGCCCAAAGAGATACTTGTCAATGCCGCTTTTATTTCCCGTAGGCAGCCGCTGAATCATGGTGGTGATGCATATGCCAACGGCGAAAAAGGTGGCCAGCACCAGACCCAGTGCGGCGTCTTCCTTAAGTCGTGTGGTGGAGGTGATCCAGCCTACCATCATAGTCCCGAGCAGACCAGCCGCAGTGGCCCCGATGAATATGGCGGTGGGATCCTTGGTCATATTCCACAGAAACCCCAGCGCCACACCTGGCAACACCGCGTGAGAAAGCGTGTCCCCGATCAATGCCAGCTTGCGAACAACCAGAAAGCTTCCGAGCAACCCACACGCGATGCCCAACAACACGGAACCCAATAACGCGTGCCGCACAGCGGCGTCCTGCAAGCTGATGAAGCGAAGAGTCTGGTCCATCCAACCAGCCTCAGCCGACAATGCTGTGCCGAGCAGAACCACGATGCAAGTGACTGGACGTAGCAGGCTCACGGTCAATTCTTCGCGCCAACAGCTTCGACCACTTCCGACAGTATGCTTAAGCGTCCACCATAGGTCGTCTGCAACAGTTCCCGAGTAAAAACTTCATTCGTGGGCCCAAAGGCCACCAGGCGCATATTTAATAACATCAACTCATCGAAATACCGTCGTGCAGTGGGAAGGTCGTGATGCACAACCAGGATGGTTTTGCCCGTGTCGCGAAGCTCCATGAGCAGATCCACGATTGCTCGTTCTGTCGCAGCATCCACGCCTGCAAACGGCTCGTCCATGAGATAAAGATCACTCTCCTGCGCGAGTGCGCGCGCGAGAAACACCCGCTGTTGCTGCCCGCCGCTCAGATTAGAAATCTGGCGATGCGCGTAGGGTAGCATCTTTACCCGCTCCAGACAAGCGCGCACGATGTCCCGATCCGCACGCCCCGGACGGCGCAATAATCCGAGTCGCCCGTAGCGGCCCATCATCACGACATCCTGCACGTTCACGGGGAAATCCCAATCCACCGATTCGCGTTGCGGCACGTAGCCCACGCGACGTTTGTTTTCGCGGAAAGGTTTTCCAAACACATGCACCCAGCCGCCAGCAGATGGCACCAGGTCCATGATCGCTTTGATCAATGTGGATTTGCCCGCGCCATTTGGCCCGATGATGCCCACAAGCTTGCCGGGGTCGATGCGGATATCGATGCCATAGAGCACGGGACGTTTGTCGTACGCCACCGTGAGGTCATGGATTTCCAGCGGCACCGTGCTCATGGTGTGAGTGCCTGAACAATCGTATTGATATTGTGTTTGAGCATGCCGATGTATGTGCCTTTGTCGTAAGTCTCGCCATCCACAGTCTCCATCTCGCCGGGGGTGCCAAGTGCGTCGGAAAAAAGTTCACCGCCAATCACTGCGCCGGTGTCCGAGCTGATGCGTTCGATGGTGCCCGGCGACACACTGGTCTCAACGAAGATCGCCCGCAGGCCGCGGCTGCGGATGAGATCGATCACCGCCGTGATGTCCGCAAGGCCCGCTTCCGTCGCAGTGGAAAGCCCCTGCACGCCGACTACTTCAAAGCCATATGCACGCCCGAAATATCCAAACGCATCATGACTGGTGATGAGCACCCGCTGCGACTGCGGGATGGAGTCCATGCGCTGCTTCGCCCAGTCATGCAGAACGAGGAGTTCTTTTTCGTAACGCTCAGCTGCCTCGCGGATCGCTTCCGCCCGCTCAGGCAGCGCCTTGGCCAGCACCTGTGCGACTTGCGGGACGCAACGAGCCCAGAGCGACGCATCGCCCCACACGTGCGGATCGTGGTGATCATCGGAACCGCCGAGCAACTCACCAGGCGGCACCGCATCGCTCACAGCGTGCACGATTTTCCCCGATTTGCGCATGCGTTCCATCAGCTCTTCCATGCGGCCTTCAAGATGCAGCCCGGAATAAATGATCACGTCCGCATTTTGCAGCGCGGTGATGTCGGACGCGATGGGCTTGTAAAGATGCGGATCCACGCCCGCGCCCATGAGCACGGTCAGCTCGGTGTCGGGACCAAGAATCTCTCGCACCATATCGCCTACGATGGTGGTGGTCGCCACGATGCGGGTGGCATCATCGGGATCAGCAGGAGGTCTGCCACATGCTGAGAGCCAAAGAACTGCGCAAAGACAAAGCCATGAAATTTTCATTGCACGCAGAAGAAAACCTCGTGAGCACCGCGTCAATGCTGATTCTGCATCAAGTCTTGGATATGCTCGATCTCGCGGGAGATATGCGGCTCCAGAGCACAAGGCGGTCGCCAGGATACGCGCCCGAGTAATTTCGCTATATCCAAGCGGTTGTCTCTGACATCCCATGCGGGTCGGTCCTGCATTTCCACATGGATGCTGCGTTGGGTGCAGCGTTCCACCGTTTCCCGTAGAGTGTTTAACGATACTCCAACTCCGCTTCCGACATTCCAAATGCCCATGAGCCGCAACGCGAGAATCTCGTCCAGCACGCGCAGAAATTCATCGCAATGCAGATAGTCCTTAGTGGAGTCCTGACCCCATTGATGGAACGGTTTGTCTAGTAAAGCCGCACGCACAAGATGCGCCACCACGCCCTGGGCATCGGCAGGGTGCGACCGCAATCCAAACAGCGTCCCTATACGCAGGATGCAGACCGGCAAACCGCTGGCCAGGAGAAGCTCTTCGGCAGCGAGTTTGCCGGACGCATATTTCCCGATAGGCACAGGCGCATCCGTCTCGCGACTCGCCCGCTCAGGAGCGGAGCCATACACCGCGCCCGTGGAAAAAAAAACCAACCTCGGCGGACGGGACATTTGTTTTAATCGCGCGATCAATCGAACGAGCAGCTCGAGATCTGGCAAAGCGTCCGTGGCAAGTTCTGCCGTGGCCGGAACGCAACTCCATGCGCAATGCAGCAGCGCGTCCGTGCCCTCAGGAGGACCTTCTCGCAGCAGGCTCTCCCAGGGCAAAGTGCCGGGGCCGGCTGTTCGTGAGACCCGCACCAATGGACGACGCCCGGCAAAGTAGGATTGCAAAGCCGTCCCGATCCGCCCAGTGGCACCGGTCAGCACCATCTGCGGCGATTTCATTTCGGCCACAGAAACCAGAGGTATCCTCCGTAAATGCTCACCAGGATAAAGCCTTCCCAACGCTGCAGGATAAACCCGGTCCACATAAATGGTAGTAGCAATACGCCCAGACCGGTCATGAGAATAAGATCCACCGAAGAGATGCCACCGATGGCGAGCGGCGTCACGGCGGACGTCGCGCCGAGGATGCAAAGCACATTGAAAATATTCGATCCGATCACATTGCCGATGGCGATGTCTGGAGCTTTGCGCACTGCCGCCACCAGCGAAGTGGCCAGCTCAGGCAGGCTCGTGCCCGCAGCCACGATGGTGAGGCCGATCACAGCTTCAGATATCCCCATTTTGCGAGCGATGAGCACGGAGGATTGCACGAAAAGATGTCCGCCATAGATCAGACCGCCCAACCCGATCAGGACGAAAAACACCGCGAGCAGCCCGGAAAATTTCCCCCCACGATTTACTTCCGCATACTCATCCTGCACAGCCCGCGATTCTTTCCGAGCACCACGCACTGTCAGAAAAAGATACACCGCCAATAAAACCAGTAGAATGACTCCTTCCATGCGTCCGACATAGCGATTCCATGCGATGACATTGAACAGGAAGAACACTCCCAGCATGAATGGCGTATCAAACCTCACCAATTGCATACTTACGCGGATCGGTAAGATCAACGCGGTAAGACCCAGTATGATGGTGGAGTTAAAAATGTTCGAGCCCACTACATTGCCAATGGCAATATCCGGGAAGCCATCTAACCCTGCCTTCATACTCACGACCAACTCGGGAGCGCTGGTCCCAAATGCTGCAACCGTGAGCCCCACCACAAGCGGGCTTATACCAAGCCGAAGCGCGATGGTGCTGCTCCCGCGAACCAGCGATTCCGCACCCGCTGTGATCAGCACCAGCCCCAAGCAAAGTAAAATCCACGTCATGCGGCATACACAAACGGCATTCGCATCTTCTCGCAAGCGAAACTCTTTGATTCTCGCAAGCTAATGATTACAATCGCCCACTGAACCTTATTCAATTCTACAAAATCAACCAAATACTATGAACGACCCAATTCATCCAAATCAACCAAACCAACCAAACGAAGGTAGCAAAATCGAAAGCGGCAAAGAACACGCACGCAAAGCTGCCGAAGACATCAAAGCAGCAGCAGGCGATCTGCGTTCAGCCGCAGAAGCGAAGGCCGGAGAGCTTCGGCAAATGGCTGAGACCAAGGCCGCTGAGTTCCGCACCAAAGCGGAACATGTCTATGGCGATGCCAAAGTCCGCGTCTGCACTCTGCGCGAAGACGGTGAAGAATACGTGCGGACCAACCCTACTCAGTCTGTCCTGACCGCTGTGGCTGTCGGCTTTGTCCTCGGCTTGCTCATTCGCCGCTAAGATCGCTCGAATCATGGCTGATGCACGTAACCCGGCTGGACACGCCGGCTTAGGGGGAAGTTTCTCCGCATATTCCGCCGCCATCCTGGCGTATCTCCACGCCCGCATGGAGCTGGTTGGCGTGGAGGCCAAAGAAGCCGGAGTGCATTATGTCAAACTGCTCCTGCTGGTGGTCGGGGCGGCAGTTCTATTTCTTTTCGGATACCTGCTCGTTCTCGTGGCCGTGGCATTTGCGTTGGCGTATTTGCTTTCCATCAGTTGGATGTGGACCGCTGGCGCGTTGGGACTTCTGCATTTCATTGCAGGTGTCCTGCTACTTCTATTGGCAAAAAATGCCCTTGGTCGAAAAGTATTCTCCTACACACTTACGGAACTTAAAAAGGATCGGACATGGATCACTCAGCGGACCAGCACAAACTAGCACTCGTAGCCGAACTGGACCGCTCGCGCGCCGCGATCAGTCGGGATTACCACGGAGTCCGCTACGAGCTGGATTTCAGCCGTAAAGTGAAGGAATCCATCCGCGCGAACACCCTCACCTGGGTCGGCGGTGCTGTTGCAGTGGGTCTGGTAGTCACCTCCCTGCTGCGGTCGCGTCCAGCATCCAAACCGAAACGCAAATCTGGCAAGGATGCCGCATATCAGCCGCCGGTCATGGCCGGAAAATATTCGTGGATCTGGCCTGTGAGTCGTACGCTGCTTGGACTCTTCAAACCAGTGCTCATCGCGCTGGCGACGAAAATTGTTGCTCGTCAAGTCAAGCAATAGTCGTCATACATTCTGCTCCGTTATAGAAATCTCCCCCGGCCATTTCTTTTGTGAGCAACTCATCACCCGATAGCACCCCACCAGCCGACTCTCCACGTGGCCTGGCCAATCTCAGCGATGCAGGCCGCGACATCCTCGGCCACATCGACCAATACCTATTGATTGCCAAGGAGTCCGGCGCATCAGACATCCATCTGCCAGTGGACTCCCCGCCCATGTGGAGGCGGCACGGCAATTTTGAGCCCATCTGGTTGCAGGCAAAAAAACTTTCGCCCGAGGACACGGAGCGACTCGCCATGGGGTTTCTGACCGGGCCGCAGCAGCGTCAGTTGCAGGAACGCGGCGACGTGGATTTTGCCTACGCCAACGAGAGCGGTCGCTACCGCACCAGCGTTGTGCGCCAGCGGCTGGGGCTGGAGTTGGTATTTCGTGTCATCAATTCCCGCGTTAGCAGCATGGATGAACTCGGTCTGCCCGAGTGCCTCAAGATGCTCACGCAATACCACAACGGCCTCGTGCTTGTGACAGGTTCCGTAGGCAGTGGAAAATCTACGACTCTCGCTGCTCTCGTCGATCACATCAATGGCGAGCGCAAAGACCACATCATCACCTTGGAAGACCCGATCGAGTACATTCTTGAATCGAAAAGCTGCCACGTCACTCAGCGCGAAGTCCATACGCACACGCGATCTTTTGCCGCCGCATTGCGCGCCTCCCTGCGCGAAGACCCGGACGTGATCATGGTCGGTGAAATGCGCGATCTGGAGACCATCTCGCTCGCTATCACCGCGTCCGAGACCGGCCACTTGGTATTGGGAACCTTGCACACAGGCAATGCCGCGCGCACACTGGATCGCGTGCTGGATGTGTTTCCCACTGACCAGCGCGAGCAAATCCGCGTCATGGTCAGTGAATCGCTGCGCGGCATTGTGTCTCAGCAATTGGTCCCGCGTATGGATGGCAAAGGCCGTGCGCTCGCTGTGGAAATCCTCATGAACACGCCTGCTGTGGCCAACGTAATCCGCGAGGGCAAAACCTTTATGCTGCCTGGCATCATCCAGACCGGTGGCAAGCTGGGCATGCGGCTCATGGACGACTCTCTGCTGGACCTTTACGCCAAAGGGCTTATTTCCCAAGAAGAAGCCATGGCGCGCGCAGATCAGAAACAGGTCATGCGCCAACATTTTTCCCGATAAACCCATGTCCGCCCCGTATATCAATCAATTCTTTGAAGTGCTGGTGGATGCCGGCGCGTCCGATCTGCACCTGGGCGAAGGCCAACCACCCAAGATTCGTCGGCACGGCGACCTGGTCGCGATCCGCGAAGAGCCGCTCACCCGCGAGGAATGCGCCTTCATGCTCAGTGAAATAGCCGGGCCCACGCGTTGGGAACAATACGAGGAAAATGGCGATCTCGATTTCGCATACGAGATGAATGAGGACTCGCGGTTCCGTTGCAATTTTCTAAAGCAAACTCATGGCTACGGCGCGGTGTTTCGGCTCATCCCCACCAAGATCGCCACACTCGAACAGCTCGGCGTGCCCCCTGTGATCAAGGAATTTGGCCACATCCGCGGCGGTCTCGTCCTGGTGACCGGGCCCACAGGCTCTGGAAAATCCACGACGCTCGCCGCGCTCATGGACTACATCAACACCAACTTCGCGCGACACATCATCACGATCGAAGAGCCCATCGAGTTCGTGCATAAGAATAAAAAAAGCGTGATCACCCAGCGCGAAGTCCCGGAGGATGCCGTCTCGTTCCCCATCGGATTGAAAGCCGCATTGCGTGAGGATGCGGACATCGTGCTGGTCGGTGAAATGCGCGATCTGGAGACCATCTCTCTTGCCCTCACCGCTGCCGAGACCGGTCTGCTTGTCTTTGGAACCCTGCACACCAACAATGCCCGAAAGACCGTGGACCGCATGATCGACGCGTTCCCAGCGGATCAACAAGCCCAGGTGCGCACCATGCTTTCCTCCTCGCTGCGCGGCGTGATTGCACAGCTTCTCCTCAAGCGGCAGGACGGTGGAGGGCGTATCGCCGTAAATGAAATTCTAATCGGCAATAGCGCCGTGTCCGCAATCATTCGCGAAGGCGCGACGCAGAAACTGCAGGATGTGATCGTGGGTGGTAAAGGCCAGGGCATGCAATTCATGGACGACGCCATCTGGGCTGTGTTGCGCGATGGAATCGTCTCGCCGCACGAAGCGTATATGAAAGCAATCGATAAAAGCCGGTTCCGTCCATTTCTTCCTGCGGAAGAGTCCGAGCTGGCCAACGCCGCCGGTGCCACCGCCGACTAGTCCCGGATTTCGAACACCTGATCCAGCCGGGCTATTTGAAATATTGTGCGCACCCGCTCGCGCAATCCCACCAGGATGATCTTGCCTTCGTGGGGGACCATCGCCTGATATGCTTCGATGAGTGCTGCCAGTCCGGAGCTGTCGATGTAAGTTACTTCTGACATATTGACTCGCAATTCCTGCGGATGAGAACTTGCGGCATTGAGAAGTTGTTCCCGGACCTGCGGCGAGCGGGCCAGGTCGATCTCTCCGGAGAGAGCTATTTCTTCTGTGGAACCCGCATCGCTTGGAGACATGGCGTCTGGTGTATCAGCTTCCATTTTCACGATCAAGCCGCATGAATCGACCGGATTGGGATGGGGGGCTCTGTGCGAGGGCCAGACTTTTTTAGGCTGACTTACTTTTTATCATATCCGGAAAAATCTGGAGATGGATTCCCGCATGCATTGTAGTTCTCGATGCCATGCCTATTTCTACTGACCTCTGTGCCCTGACGCGTCGGCCGGGATTTATTCCAGCAGTCCTTTTCGCTGTATTTCTGTGGCTTTATACTTTGGAGAATCAATTTCCCTTCCATCATCATCCAGACGAACCAGCCAAAACCCGGCAGGTGCTGCGCAAAGACTGGAACTTTCATCATCCGGTGCTCATGGTCTGGAGCACCGAACGCATACTAAAACTTTTGCGCGAACTCACCGATCTCGAACGCAATGCCCAGACCGCAGTCATCGTTGGGCGCACCCTGGTAGCCGCATTCATGGCTGGAGCAGTCGCCATTATTTCGCTGCTCATGGTGCATGCTCACGGAAGAGTCGCCGGTGGTGTTGCTGGGCTTATCATAGGGTTGAACCCTGCCCTGTTTCATATTGCCCATTCATTTAAAGAAGACCCACTGCTGGTCTTCGGCTGGTGTATTGCAGCGGCGGCCTGTGCCTTGGCATATCGCACCGACACACGCAGAAGTTGGTTACTATTCGGTGGTGCATGCGCCCTTGCAGCTTCGGGTAAATACGTCGGGATCATCGCATTTTTCGTCGCTTTGGGCATGGTTCTGTTCCGTCGCCGACACGTCTCCGACACACCCCACCTAGCGGTATTCCTCGCCGGATTTTTTGTCTTATTGGTGGTGCTCAATCTGCCGATGTTTTCCCGTATGGGAGATTTCCTTGCGGGCTTTACTCGGGAAGTCACACTTGTGCGCGAGGGACACCACGGCGTAGCACGCACCGATGTGCCGCATGCTCTTTATTTACGATTTCTCTGGAAAGATACGCCGCTGTGGCTGTGGCCGTTGGTATTGTTGTTCCTAAGTAAAAACCTTGTAACACGCAGTCTGCGATGGACCGCAGCAGAGTTCTTCCTTCTGGTTGTGTTGAGCATTTACCTTGCAGGCATCTCGTGCAGCCCAAAGATCATTTATCGCTATGCATTCCCGCTGCAGTTTTTTCTGGGCACCGCCGCAGTGCTGGCAGCCATCGTAGTTCTTCCGAGGATTCTGCGCGAACGATGCAACCTGCTCTCTGCAAATGCTGCAGCCATTGCGCTCGGCATTTTCCTCATAACCTGGCACCTCACGGGTTTTGGACAGAACCCGATGAAAGGGCTGCTGCCTTTGTTGCAAGCATATCGGCTCGACTACTATGGAGACATGATCGCGTGGATCAATGACAACTTGCCGCCGGATGCCACCATTTATCAACCAGAGATGTACCATTTGCCAGATGACAGGATTTATGTGTTTCGCCACATCCCACCTGGGTTTCCGCAGAAAGTGGTCTCAGACCGGCGGCTGTTTGATCAGGGCGGATTGGGACCTCTACGCGAGGCGGGTATTACGCACGTGATCATTCCCAAAGGGCGCCATCGCCGCTATGCCGATTCTGACGTGCGTGCGCGGGACGCGGTGATGGAACAGCGCAATAAAAGAGCCGCCACATACGAAGCGTTGTATGCCGAAGGCAAGCTGCTCTACGAACGGGATCGGGGCATTCTGAGTTCGCAGCATATCGGCGTGGAGATATACGACATCAGCCTTTAGAGATTGTCACCACCATGCGAAATTACCCGCTGCGTATGGGGGACGGGGAGCTACTGGCGGGGCGTGCAGCCCGGTCCAGCAGAGGTGACTTTGCCTGGAACTTCCGGCTTGCCTGTACGCGTGCTCTCAAGGGCGGCGAACGATAACGCCAGACTTTCCAGATTGTTTGTAGCGGAATTCTCGGGTTCACGCCCTTCTTCAATCGCACAGAGGAGTTCGCTCATGGCGCCTGCCATGCCTTGAGGAAACCAATCCCCGACAAGCTGTGGGCGCGCCTCCCCCCTGGCGGTGCGAAGGAGCAGATCGTTCGGCGCACAGACTCGTCCTTGCGCCTGGATGAAACCCTTCGTTCCCGTGATCGTGAATACTTCGCTATTGGCAAAAAAGGTGTTCGCATGAAAACTCAGCGATGCCAATCCGCCAGGGTACGCCATGGAAATGGAAGTGGACATCGGGCACTGCAATGTCTGTCCTGCTACATGAGCTTCCCGCGCCAGGACGTTGACCGCGCGCCGCTTGCCCATCATGCACGTCACGAGATCGATCCAGTGAATGGCATAGTCATAGAGCAGGCAGTGATCCATTCTCTCAAAGGGTGTTCCCTGGATGCATGTGTGGTCCCAGGTAAGGATGGAATCCACTGATGTCACTTCGCCCAGCAGCCCGGCTTTGATCGCCTCACGCATGTAGGAGAAAGCTGGTGCCCAGCGTCCGTTTTGGTTTACTGCAAGAAGAACTCTTTTCTTTTTGGCCAAAGCAGCCAGTCGTTTGCCCGTGGCAAGATCCAGCACAAAAGGCTTCTGGCTCAGCACATGTTTGCCAGCTTTCAGTGCTCGTTCTATCAGAGGCACGCGCTCGGCAGGGTGTGTCGCGATGTCCACGACATGGATCGAGGCGTCGGCCAGGATGGCAGCGGGATCTGTATGGACCGTTGCCTTCGGATAATACGCAAGGCGGCGACGCGCATTCTCCTCGATCACATCGCAAAACGCCACGACATCGTACCCCATTTGTTTATAACCCTGCAGGTGAATCTCAGAAATCCAACCGCAGCCCACCATCGCGATTCTGGGACGGTATTTCTTTGGCTTTCGCGGCTGATACCGCAGCTTTGGTGCCGGGAATTGCTTTGTCACAACCGTCTTGGCGGCAGGATTCAGATCGGGAAGGGCTGTCGTCATATCTATTGCTAAGGCACCTCACTCATGAGAATGGGGCGGCGCATTCTCACACTGAGCTGGGCGGCTTCCATAATGCGCTGGGCCGATCGGTTGATTTCCAGCGTGAGTGGACCGTGCAGCGCGGCACCATTCTCAATTACGTCAAAGAAATTCTCCAGCGGGCTACTGAGTCCGGGTAGTGGGTCATCCACGGGAATGGTGTCTCCTTCGGGCCTATCCAACGTTTGGACCCGGATGGTTGGCTCGTAATCGTAGGAGGCAATGGTGCCTGCGGTGCCCACGATTACAAAACCGCATTTGGGCTGGGGCTGGTGTTCCCATGGGCTGGTGAAAGTGCCCCATCGCGTCTCGAATTTCGAAAGGCCTCGTTCATAGCGACAGATTGTGATGCTGTGCTCATCCACTTCAAGCCGTGGATCGGTCCACGTGAGCGCCGAGACTTCCTCAGGCATTTGCCCATCCATAAACCAGGTTCCCAGCACGTAACCGTAGCCGGCATAATCAATAAGAGATCCTCCGCCCTGCTCTTTCTGGTACCACCAGGTCTGGCGGGCCTGCTCAATGGCGATCTCTTCCGTGACACCCGGTTCATCCATCAGATAGCGAATCGGGCCGCGATTTCCATCGAAGTAATGTACCTCGATCACTTGCCCGATCCTGCCCTCGCTGATGAGCCGCTTGGCAGTGACGTGGCTGGGCACCCAGCCAAGCGGCCAGTTGATCGCCATCAGAGTGCCACTGACGCGAGTGGCCGCAATCATGCGATCTGCCTCCGCCAACGAGGGGGCAAAAGGTTTTTCCACCAGAATCGGAATTCGAAATGGCGCCAGCTTTTCAACGAAATCCGCGTGGCGCCCATTGGCCACACACAGCGAGATCATATCCGGCTTGCTGGCTTCGATACAGGCCACGGGATCGGCAAAAACATCCTCTGCGCCGATCCCAAACTTCGCACGCGCCTTGGCCAGATCTGCCTGATTTGCGGGGTTATCTTCGCACAGTGCAACGATGCGCGTGTCGGGCAATGCGACGGCTTTTTCCAACATGGTCGTCTGGTGCATCTGGTCGAAGGAGATGCCCGCCACGCGCCGGGTTCGAGCGGCCCTTTGGAGACTGGATGCCGAGGTGACATTTCGAGGCTGAATTTGTGTGAGCATAAAGCGGTGTCTGAGCGTATGGATTTAGTTGAATCAGGAAAGCTCGGTCACGGAGCGTTCAGGTTTCTGGATGTCGGAAGCATTGATCCAGCCTGCAGACATGTCCTCCCCCATTTCGTGTCGGCGCATAAACCGCTCGTAATAGTGGTCCAACCACGGGTTATGCCATGGATAAGCATCCAGAATATGTCCGCAGCCCAGCACCCGAGGATCGCCCTGCTCGCGTAGGGAACGCTCCATGAGGTCTCTCATCGCAGCCACACGACCAGTCTGTGCGGGATCGTCGATGCAATCGCAGAGGCAATCCGGGTCCTCCTCCACGTGGAATAGTTCCTGTGATTTTCGCCGCCCGAAGCATAGTTCCCACAAGTGTCGCTGCTCAGGGATTGTGCGGGTTTTGAGAACTTCAGTCTTTGTGGGTGAGCCATCGCATTCCGTATAGCCTGTTTCCGGGTTCCCTGCGGGCCAGCGGTCCGGGAAGAAGTTGCGCAGGTATAGCCAGCCATCCTGCAACACACCACGGAATGGGTAGCTCTGGTTATCGGGTCGCCCGGCGTCGTGGCGTTCTTTCCCGATGAGCAGATGCGTGCGCTGTTCCTGTGGAGTATCGCGGAGGATGTCCGTAAGGCTTTTGCCGGTGATCGGCTGCATGCCATGCTGGGAACCGTCCACGCCTGCCAATTGCAAAAACGTCGGTGCCAGATCGATAAAGCTCACATATTGGTTCACGCGCCGTCCGGGATTGGCAATCCCATTTTTCCACATCATGGCAAGCGGGAGATGATTGCTGGTTTCGTATTCCTGACCTTTGACGCGTGGGAAAGGCATACCGTTATCCGAGGTCACCACCACTAAAGTATTCTCAAGCAGGCCGCGGCGCTCCAGGTCCGCCAGCATGAGGCCCACATGTCTGTCGTAATGCTCAAGCTCGAATCCGTAGTCGAGCAGATCATTGCGGACCACTTCGTTATCGGGCCAGATGGCCGGCACATGGGGGATGTCCTCGATGCTGCGACCTCCGCATCGAGCACCCGACCCGTATTCATACACGCGGTGCGGCTCATAGCAGCCAAACCAAAAGCAGAAAGGCACCTCAGCAGGCGTGGCATCCAGAAATGCAGCAAAATTCGCTGCATAATCTGTGGGAACGATACCCGAAGTTGGCGGGTCAAGCTGCTTGTCGTTCCAGGCTTTGCCCGTGAGTTCCCGAGGGTGCCCATCGACCATGCCGGGATTCCCTGGTGCCCAGCCTTTATGGGTGTAGCCCGTGTGGTAACCCGCAGACTTCAGAGCCTCCCAGACTGTCACAAATTTAGCTGGGAAATTGGCGAGATGATGACATGCCTCCTCCAGTTGCCACGGGTTGCGCCCGGTGAGAATGGCCGCACGGGAGGGGGCGCATTTCGCATTGGGAGTATAAGCCCGGTCGAAAACCAGACCTTCACGCGATACCCGGTCAAATGCAGGCGTGGACACCCATGAGCAACCATAGGCACCCATATGCCGCCCCGCATCGTCTGCCAGACAGAAAAGAATATTTGGACGAACGCCGGATTTCACAGGACCGGATACTACATAGCGTCCGACACTTTACCAGCAAATGAGCCAGAACTCATAAGAACTTGCCCATAGCCAGTGGCGTTTACGCAACCAACGGCTTCTGCAACAGCGGGATGAGGACACTGCCGACAATCAATTGCGCAATATGATAAATAATAAGCGGCAAGACCAACATGGCGAACGGTGCCAGCTGCGGTCCCGAGGCAACATACACCGCCCCCGCAATTGGGAGCCCGGCCACCAGGCTTTTCTGTGAAGCCGCAAAAAACGCCGCGATCTTCTGGTCGTATGGCCAGGGCATCCCGTGCAATACCAGCCAGCATGCAGATTTATTAAAAAGCAACAACAGAATCGTGCAGACGGATATCGCCGCGCTGTCCCGCCAGGAGAATGTTCCGTTGTTTCCTGCGAACAAATTGCTCATGGAGACATAGACAATAAAAAGAATGAGAGCCGAACTCACCTCCCGCAATCTGTGGGCATGTGCCGCTGCCCATGCGAGACTTCGAAGCAGTTGACCCACACAGAAAGGCAAAAGAATTTGCCAAAATAAACTACCCATCAGCGGCCAGGGGCTTACGCGAATCGGGGATCCATGTGTAAGCAAGAACACAAGGAGGGCAGGGCAAATAAACAGGCCAAGCAAGTTCCCCAACACAATATTAAACAACGCGACTGCGGTATTTCCTCCAGCCTTCGCGGTGAACGCCGCATTCGTGGCGACCGTGGTGGGCACCAAGCCCAGATACAACAAGCCCACCTGCTGAATCGGCTCGAGGACAGGCTGCATGACCAGCACAATCGCCAGGGCGAGCAATGGACTTGCCACAAACATCCAGCATTGCACAAATGTGTGCACCCGCCATGCAAGCAACCCGCGCCGCATCTGGTCCAATGGCAGAAGAAATCCCTGGATTAGAAAAATCAGTGCGACAGCAGGTTCGGTGAACCATTCTGTGCGCAAAGGACCTCCTTGTGCGCCCAAGTTGGGCACGAACGCCGCCACCACCAATACAATAGCTAAACCCGTAAGAAACGGGAGGATGGGCGCTACAACCGAAAATATCGAAAATTTTAGACCCCGCGCCATGGTTTCATGGCATGACAAGCCACCACGAAATACAAGCTGAAACAAAACGCTGAATAAAGAGCACTTGCAAAACCTGGTGGATGCAGCGGCGCCTCACTGACTCATTTCGAGACATCGAAAGCAACCAATGTCCCGCCAAGCCCTTCGAAATTATTCTTATTGTTGTATAGCTTTATAAACAATCGACCTCCAGCTACGACAGGCTCCCCATGACTCTGCTGCCCCAACGGGAATGCTCGCTCGCCGATTTTCTGCAAGCCTGACTCAGACACTTTGGCAAATTGCAAGCCGCTGAACGATTCACGTGCGGCCTTTAGCACCAAAATATCTCCAGCAAGGATATAAGTGGGATCGCCTTGGTAGGAATAATTGCCTTCTTCCAGCTCTTGCCGAAGACTCTCCGTCAGCGCAGGGCAGGGCTTCACCCCTTGGGGCGGTTTCTCGCAAAGATAGAAAGTGCGAGGCTTCGTATCAGACTGCCTGAGCACATCCGATGACCATATCAGGACACCCGTGCGCAGATCGCGACATTGGAACTGCTTCACCTCCTGCGGCCTGCGCGGACGCGGCCATTCCTGAATCTGGCCTTTGCCCACCGTGTGTAAATGTCCATGCAAATCCATGCCGTACAATTTGCCTTTATGGGTGATAAACTTCGCGTTGCGGCTTTGCAGCTGGTCTGTCGTCCAGAGCAACTCGGGTTTGCCGTCTTTCACTTCAAATGCAGCCAACGAAGTGCCCAGCGTGCCGTGCCCCAGGAAAAGCCGCTCCACCACAACGCCATTGTCCACCACGACCTGGGGCGGAGTATAGCCATAACCCACCCACCATTGCCAAGGATTTGGTTTCGTAGTGCTATCACGATCATTGATCCATTTGCGGATATATTCCAACTCCATGGCGTGGTGAAAAATCCACCGCCGCGTGCCACTGCCAGGGTCCAGTCCGATTGCAGCATGGCCTGTGGACATCACAATCGTGGGCTGCGCGTCCACTTCGCCGAAGGCGGTCACCGGCTCCCATCCCATGTAGCCAGACTCATTTTGTGGGTTGCCAGAATCAAACGCGCCTCGATGGTTTGGGCTTGCGATGTGCTGCCAGACCATCTCTCCCGTCTCGGGATTAAGCGCGAGACACTGCGCCTGGTTGCCTTGCGGAAATCCCCCCGCGCTCACCGATTGCGCCACGATATTGGTATAGATCACATTGCCACCAGCCATGATCGGAGCACTCCTGCCCTGCATCCAAAACTCCTGCGCACCGTAGCGCTCTGTAAATTCGAAGTTCCAAAGCACTTTCCCCGTCGTGGCATCGAGTGCCACAGCATGACGCGGAGTGCGGACAAAAAGTCGCCCATCGGCAAATAACGGCGAGGCATTGGGAAGCAACAAATCCGTGATTCCTTCGTGGGAAACCTTCGTCCTCCACAGCACGGAACCATCCTTCGCGGAAAAGGCCGAAACATAAATATCCGCATCGTGATAGACGCGTTTACCTTGAGCATCCTTGGTTCCGGGCCCCCAGTGGCTGAGGATTCTCCCTGGAGTCGCGGAAGCAGAAGGCTCTTCGCCATGATTAAATGCACCGATCGCATAGACCACCTCCCCCACCACCACCGGTGAAGCTCCCCCCATGCCTGCCTCCGCCCGCCAAATTGTGCTCGGCGCATCCGGACCGGAGACAGCGCCGGGAGAGATTTCCTCAGATGTAACCCCTGTCATCGCCGGACCCATGCTTTGTTTCCAATCGGTGGCCAGCAATACCTGAAACTGCATGGAGGCAAACAATAACGCAGCAGATAAAAGAGGCATTTTGAACATGGTGCTGCAAGCCTAATACAGCTTGTAGAGACTTCAATAAATTGGGACAGAACCCATAAGCTCTATCGCCCTTATACTTGCCCACCGCCCCGAGCCACCGTCTCGAACAAAAATTTTGCGCTTTATCGATGCCACCTGCTGCGATAACTCCACCGGAAACCGCAAACTTGCAACTATCTGCCCGAAGCCACGAAAGATTTACTTGTTGTCCTGCCCACCTTCAACGAGGGCGGGGCGATTGATGGCGTCCTTGCGCAATGGATTTCCCAGCTCATCAAGTTGCCTATCGACTTCACAATTCTCGTGCTCGACGATGGCTCCACGGATGACACCCCTGATCGTCTGCAGCGGTGGATGCAGAATCCCGCCGTCGAAGTGCGACGGCATGCAAACAGAGGTCACGGACAGACCTGTCTTGCAGGCTACCGCGTCGCCGTGGAGCGGGGGATTCCTTTCGTCTTTCAGATAGATTCAGACGGCCAGTGCATTCCGCAATTTTTTGAATCGGTTTGGAATTTGCGCCAAAACCATGACGTGGTTTACGGCGTCAGAACATGCCGAGAGGATGGATGGCGCCGGGCCTTCGCGAGCAAAATTCTTCGGTTTTTTCTTCGTGTCGTGGCAGGCGTCTGGTGTGAAGATGCGAATACGCCATATCGACTCATGCGCACTGAGTGTCTTGCAGATGTCCTCGACCGCGTCCCGCCAGATTTTTTTCTCGCAAATATCGCCGTTGCAGTTTTGCTGAAACGGAATTCCCGCTGCAGGCATGCCTTTGCCCCCATCCGATTTGCTGAACGAATTGGAGGCGAACCAGCCGTCCCCTTCGCAAAATTTGGTCACCGCGCACACGAGTTATATCAACAACTGCGCACGCTTGTCTAATGGAGATGGATAAAGCAGAACATCCAGCCGAGGGGAAATGTGTTAGTCGCCAAGGTTTTTTTAGACACAGCCATTGGTTTTGGGCCACTTGTGCTGCGTTGCTGTGGTTGGCACTTATGATCGGCAGTTGGAGCTTCTCACCATATTGGCCGGATGCTGGAGGCTACACATCGCATATCGCCGAGGGACGGTGGGTGGCGCATCCGCCAGGCTACCCGTTGTTCGTTTTGTTGGGGCACCTTGTGCATACGATCGGTACCAGCCCCTACACATCAGTGCAACTGGCTTCCCTATTGCTCACAATGGCATCTGTCCCGGCGATGGCACTTTTGCTGTGGAGGAGTTCGCCGTGCGGGACGCTTCCCTACTTGCTGGCAGCATATCTCATTTCCTGGGTAAGTCTGCTCATTTCAAAAACGGGCACCTCTCACGCAGCGGATCTGTTCACCATACCATTGCTCCTCGCGGCCGCAGTAAATCCCAGGCTCGCAACACCATCGTTGCGCACGTTTTTCCTGTTGTCTCTCAGCATTGTGCTGGTTGCTGGATTCCGGTTCAATTCTGCGCTTATGCAAATGCCCATGCTGGGGCTGCTTTTGTTATGGCATCGGCGCGACTGGCGTATATACGCCGCACTGATAAGCAGTGCGGCAGCAATATATGTTTTGCAAATCCAAGTCATCGCGTCTTCAGGAGGATGGGGACAGTTTTCTGCATATGCAAATGCGATGAACTCGGAGAATAGAGTTTCGAGCATGCTGCTGAGCGGCGTGAATAAGACGACACTGTTCAACAGCTTCCGGTCTCTGCTTTGGTTTGCACTGTCCGTCGGGCCGATGCTGTATTTTACACGTTACTTCTCGCCCAGGTTGTTGAGTGATAAAATATTCGTCATTGGGCTATTTTCCATGGGCTCAGCTTTGGGCGTCACCACATTGTATCTATCCACACACCCCGGTTATATCGCCCCGGCTTTGCCAGGCTTTTTCTTGTGCGTCGCCAGGGTTTGGATGCAGGTGCAGAATAAGACAAATTTAAAGCTCGTACCCGTGCTGGCTGTCATCTGGGGAGCTAGTCTTTTCGGCGGGCTTTTTCCTATTGAAAAACCCGACACCAGGCTGGAGGCAGTTGCGAACGGAATACTACTGCAATATGGAGCAAGCGCAGCGTCGGCGTCTCTTTTTCATACAACGAGCGGCTGGCTGATCCTCGCCGGATTTGCCAAGGACTTGGACCCTGAAAAAGCGCAGAGACTGATGGACTATATGCAGGACGATTTATGACATCGCCACACCACCACGGGGCCGAATTTCGTGGCCGGACACTGCCTCCCGCAGAGAAAATCGGGTTAAAATGTGGATACTGGGGCAGCGGTGATCTCTTTATCCGAACCCAGCCCCGTATGGCACTTCATACCAATCTCAAGGCGCAATAAAAGCAAAACCCCTTCCGGAATCCGGAAGGGGTCTGCGGTTAATTTAACTGAGTAGCGATCTAGAAGGAGAAGCTGATGGAAGCTCCGCCCACCCATTCGTCGCCTTGGAAGCTGTCGATTGCTTCCAATGCCCATGAATGCTTGATGTAACCAGCGAGTGTAATGTTCTCGCTCAGAGCGATCGGCACTTCCACACCGGCTTCAACGTGGTTGAAGTCGTTGCCCGTGCTGTTGTACTCGAAGTCGTAGGAGATCGCAGCAAACGGATCGATGCTGATCACATCGGCTACAACCGGGATGCTGGTGGAAAGAGCGAACTCAAGGTAACCACCCTCAAACAGATCCACGTCGTGGTAATACGACAAGGTCGGCGTGACATGCGGGATCACCTCGGTGCTCAGCGAGACGAATAACTCATGGGTGTCGGTGTCGCCAGCTTTCGGGAAGAGATAATAAATATATCCACCCTCGACTGATACCGGGCCCAGAGCGTATCCATAGCTGGCATAGATGTTCAACTCGTTGTAGTCATCGCGGACACCTTCAGCGAACCATGCGCCGAGAGTGAAACCGTGCGTGGAGAAGCTCAAGTCTGTCCAGACCAAGCTTCCGTTGTCTCCGCTGGCGAATATGTTGACGCCGCGGAAGATGTATTTGCTATCCCATCCTGCTGCCAATTCCGCATTCCACCATTGCTCCGGCTCGGCTTCAACGACGGCTTTGGAGCTGTCCATGTTTGCCTGGCCTGCAAAAGCAGAGCTGAATGTAATCACTGTCGCAGCGCTTACTGCGAATAGTCCCTTGAACAATGTAGTTTTCATAGTTTTTCCTTAGTTAGTTGTTTGCCCCCTGATGGCGTGTCTTTCTGCGCGTTTGATCGAGATCAATGCGAAAAAAGACGCGCCTTCATTGAAGGTCCTTACGCGATAGGTCAAGCGGAATATGCATATTTCTCAAAAATAATTTGAACAAAATGCATTCTCCTCTGTCATTGCGAACCGTTTTGATAATACCCAGGTGGTTGGATGTCCGGTATGGGTCCAAATTTCTCCCAATCCTGGGCGACGAAATGCCACCACTCAGTGGCAATGCCGTAAAAACCTGCTCTTCCAAGTGCCGCCCGCAAAACCCTAAGATTATTTTTTATCTTCGGGTTAGGTCCGACATAATGGTAGTTCGCAGCGAGCGTGAAATTATCGAAATCGGTCGGCATGGGCAGGGGTTTTCCCCAGCGGTCGCCCAATGTGCAATCCACAGCGACTCCCCAGGCGTGGAGGCATTGGGAGGGATCGCCCGCGTCCGCGAAATAACTTGAGCCACCGGATGCCTCACGGAGGACGCGTTGCGCGGCCAAGGGTCGGTAGGCGTCCCACACCACAAGTGTATGGCTGGAACGGCGCAGCAACTTCTGAGCAGCGGCGACCCGGCGCGCGGTGGATTCCCGCAGCAAAGCCTGAAAATGACGGGGATAAATGGGGCGCCCGGCGATGTTATTGGCAGAAGCATAACGCAGCTCGATAGGGATGCTCCGGTCTATCCTGCGCAGCTCGACCAGCGGCTCGTGACGCAGTGTTCCATGCAATTCCGGCGGAAGCAGGCGCACAGGCACCGTCTCAGCCAGCACTGCAACAAACGGAAGCAAAACCACGAGACAAGGTGTAAACACGCGAAACATGAATACGCACCCTGAGTAAAGCCATGTGCTGTGGGAAGCCTAAATCCATGTGAGAGCCCGCTAATCGGGGGAAAAGCTGCCATCGGGCAGGAGTAAGATGGATCCGTCCACAGGCACTTGCACCTGGAGTGGTGACCTCGCCGTGCCATCTCCGACTTCCATAAACCGTGGCTTTTTCACCGTCCGCGTCACTTCCACATCATAATATTTTCCAGCATATAAATACCGCCGGACGCGAGCGGACGTCCATCGGCTGCGCAATCGGGGGCGAATAATCAGGCCTCGGGGTCCCGCGCGCAGCCCCATGGGCGCAAGATAGCCCGTCGGGCTGGTTGCCGGATCGTTTCGGAACATAACGATGCCCTGGCTGCTGGCGGTGGCTGGCTCGGCGTCCACAGCGGATGGCGGCGACCGCACCTTGCATCTGCCGGGTGGTACCATCGAACGCACCAGGCTATCCAGTGCCAGCACGAGCCTTTTCCCGTGCGCGTAGCCTGAGTTTGTGGAATTTTTTACAAGCCTTTGAAATCCGGAGGCGGGGGCAGCGTGTAGCGAAATGCGATGGGCAACTGAAATCGATCCGGGTGGAATACGTCTTGTCGCACCACAAGCAGGCTGTCGTGGGCGGCCTGGATCAGCTCCGAGTCCTGCATGTCCCAGTGGAGGTGTTCAAGCACGGGGATGGTCTCCGGGCGCGCCGCACCAGCCAGTGATCGGATGGCGGCTTCGCGTAGTTTCACATCGAGTTGCCTGGCGCGAGCCCATTTCGGTAACATCTGCAAAGCTATTTCGGGAAAATATTTCGCAATCCCATGCAGTGCGTAGTGACGCAGACTTTCGTGCCCATTGAGCAACAAATTCTGCCAGTAGCCGTATTCTTTCTCGGGCGGAATTTCGTAATATTTCAGCGCCTCGGCATGGGACATGGGATCGACCATCGCTTCGGCTTGCAATTGTGGATCGACTGTGAGGGCGAGCCGATGAGCGGGATGCCCGATGTCTTTCAGCATTTGCAAAGCCTGAACGAGATGCCGCGTGTCCACGCGGAACGACGGGTTCTCGCCCAGGACGGATTCGCTTTCCACGAGCAAGGGGAATTTTGCAAACGCGGATAATGGCGGGTTATCCATCAATGCCAGCACAGCGGTCTGCACCGCAGGCAACGAGAGTTCGGGATGCGATGCGATGTGGGCGAGCAGTTTGCTGAGTTGGGAAATGCTGCCGCCGACTGCCAGGTAGGGTTGTTCGGCGGTGTGATTTGCGATGCGAGTGGCGGCACAGGGAATTTCCTGACTGAGCTGCAAGCCGGGAGCGAGTTCGATGTCGGCCTGACGAACCGTGATGATCTGGCTGTCGCCGGCTTCCAAAAGCATTCCGGCTGGCACCGTGATCACGAGTTCGGATTCGTATAAATTCTGGACGTGCACGCGCAGCCGGTTGTGGCCGTTGCTTTCATAGCGTCCGCGAACCAGGCCCAGGCCGATGGCGCGAGGCAACTCCACCGCCCGGGGCGGAATGCGCGCGGGTTCGGCTTGTGGCATGGGGGAGGGCGCCGTGACATCCGCAGGCACAGGGCGTGGAAACCAGGAGTGCATGGCCACGAGTGCCGCGATGGCCAGGAGAACCAGTGCGGTCAGCCACTTCGCGATGCGTGCCTGGTGTTGCATGTGCATCTAAAAAAGCATGATATGAGCCGATGAACGAGTTTTTTCATCCTACTCCTGGTGTTGCACTGGTAGGTTCGAACGATGAATGATCTCATTCGCAAAGCCCGGCAGGGGCAGGTGCTTGGCTATTCGCTCGTAGCCCGGAGCGGGCGCGAAGCGGCTCTGGCAGGCGAAATCCGCGATGCTAAAAATCTTTTTGAAAATCTGCCGGACCCTGTGGGCAATGGCGAAATGGTGCGGGCGGCACTGCTGTATGGTTTGGATGAGCCCGACGCGGCGCACCGCATTGTGCAAGCCGAGGATGGTGATCTCGCGGCTTACTGGCACGGTATGATTCATCGGCGCGAGCCCGATTTTGAGAACGCGCGGTATTGGTTTCGCCGGGCAGGTCGGTTGCCGTGTTTCGGTGAGTTGCAACGCAAAGTGGCGGTGTATAGCGCGGATGCAGCGCGCCAAAGCAACTGGGATCCGTATCTGTTTACGGGACTATGTGAGCAGCATCGGTTCGGGGACGATGCGTTGACTGGCGAGTTGCTGCGTATGCAACAGGATGAGTTTGAGGTGCTGTTCGATTACACCTGGCGGCAGGCATTTCCTTCATCGACTTGAGACTTCGCCGATGCATTTTCTTTTCCTGAACCAATATGTACCGCCCGATCCTTCGCCCACGGCGCGGTTGTTGGGTGATCTGGCGGAACACCTGGAAGAGAGTGGCCACACTGTGCGGATGGTGTCTGCTGCGCAGGAATATCATCGCCCCAGCAGCACACGAGTGGGGCGATACTGGCGCGAACTGACGGGCCTTGTTCGCCTGCTGGCAGGCGGTTTTCGAGGAGCGCATCCGGATGTCGTTTTATCCCTGTCATCACCTCCCTGTCTGCTCATTCCGGCCACGCTTATCGCGCGGCTTCGCGGCGCCCGCAGTGTGCAATGGGTCATGGACCTGTACCCGGATATCGCGGTGGCTCTGGGCGAGATTCCCCAAGGCACGACAGCCGCGAGTCTCGATGGGCAGATGGGCAGGAGTTATCGTCGGTGTGCTCTGGTGGTAGCGCTCGATACAGACATGGCGCAGCGACTTGCCAGGCATGGGGTGGTGGCAAAAGTGCTGCCGCCCTGGAGCGAAGTGAGCTTGCCCTCGGAGCGGGTGCCGCTCGCTCAGCCGTGGCAATGGCTTTATTCCGGCAATCTCGGACGCGGACACGAATGGGAATCGCTCTTGCGCGCGCAACAACTCCTGGAGCAGCGCGACGTGCCAGTGCAGCTTGTATTTCAGGGCGGAGGTGCAGCGCGTCAAAAAGCGCAGGTGCTCGCCAGCGAATTGGGCCTCGTGCGTTGCTCCTGGAGGGGCTATGCACCGCAAGATCAGATCGTAGAAAATCTGCTCGCTGCGGGCGCGATGATCATCACTCAAAAACCAAACGTGCAAGGCATGCTATGGCCGAGCAAGCTGGCCACTGCATTGCAAGTGCCGCGACCGATTCTCTGGGTGGGACCGGCGAATGGAGCCATCGCGGCAGCATTGCGCGAGCGACCGGGCAGCGGGGTGTTCGAGCCGCATGAACATGCGCAGATTGCCGCATGGGTGGAACAACGCTGGCGCAATCCGCAGGATGTTCCTGCCTCGCCAGGAACGCGTCCTGCCGCTCTTGCGCAATGGACGGACTGGTTGGAAGCGCTGGAGTGATGCTGCGGGTCTCTCTTCCCCTGCTTGGCGGCCTATCGCCCGCTGGCTGTGATCATCTCGCCGAGGCGGTCGATTTTTTCACTCAACTTCGCATCGTCCGCCCATAGTGTGGTGGGCGAGGATAGTCTGCGGCTCCAGTTTGTCTCCGTGACTTCGCCTGGAACGTTGAAGCGTTCTTTTGTGCCGAAGTAATCATTGATCATGGCTACAGCCATCCACGAGTTGCACTTGAATAATGCTTCGATCAGTGCTTCGCGTACTTCATCGCTATAGGGAATCGGCTCGCCGCTGTGGCCGATGTGGGCGAAGTCCATGAGGTTGCACATCTGTCTGCGGGCCAGCTGCGCCTCCTCCGCCATCGTCTCATCGCCCGCAGCATAGAGCGCGATTTGTTCACACCATTTATCCCAGAAAGTGTGCATGGGTTCGTGGTCGTGTGTGGCGTAAGTGGCCAGCGACAGGCGGTTGTAGCTTCCGCCGGGGAGCAGACGTCCGTCCCACGCGGTTTCCCACATGGGGATTTTGAAACCCGCAATGCCCAGAGATGCCAGGCTGGGTCGCACGTAGTCGGGCACCATGCCAAGGTCTTCGCCGATGAGACTGTAGTCGTCCGCTTCCTCCAGCAGGATGCGTAGCAGTGCTTCTCCATGGCGTCGGTTGGCTTCGCGGTGCTCGTGGGTGTCGTCGTCGTTGGGGAGAAAATGAGGAAGCCGCCCTCCAGTTCTCTCCGCAGCTTCTTCAGGCGTGAGCGGAAGGAAATCAGCATTCTGCTGTGGACGCCATGGGAAACTGTAAATCCGGTAGAATCCCAGGATATGGTCGATGCGGAATATGTGAAAAACTTCCCTCACGGTGCGGACGCGTTGTCTCCACCAATCGAAATTTTTCTTCTCCAGCACGTCCCACCGGTAGTGTGGAACTCCCCAGTTCTGGCCCCATTTTTCCGTAAACGGATCGGTCTTAAATATCTTCTCCGGCGGCGCACCACCCGACCAGGTGAGATCGAAAATATCGCGTCGCGAGAACACATCGGAACTGTAGTAGCTCACCCCGATGGGCACGTCGCCCATGAGCAGGACGTCGTGTTTATCGCACGCTTTCTTCACGTCGGTCCACTGCTCGAAGGCGATCCATTGCACATACGCATGGAAAAGTCTGTGGGCTTCCATCTCCCTGCGCACTTTCACAGGCTGTTTCTTCAGCCATGCGCGAGCACGTTCAGCAGTCTGTTGCGCTTCCGGCCACAGGTCCCATTGCTCGCTCCCGTGGGTCTCCATGAGCACGCGAAACAAAGTGTAATCTTCAAGCCAGGCTTTGTGATCGAGACGGAATTTTGCAAAGCGTTTCGCACGTCCTCCGCCTTTGCTAATCTTGGGCTGGAATGTCTGAAACGCGCTCCAAAGCAGTTGCCGCTTGAGTTCTTTGACCTTGGGATAGTCCACGTTGCGACCGCGCATGGATTCGAGATCATATTTTTCCAGAAGCATGGAAAAAGTGTCCTCATCCAAATCCTTGAGCGATTCAGGGTCGGTCGTGAGCGTGGCCGGGTCCAGCGCGGTCGAGCTGATTGCGTTGTAAGGGCTGTTGTCCGCGCCGGTTTCATTGATGGGCAGTATCTGCACGAGCTTGAAGCCGGTGCGGGCCGCCCATTTGATGAAATCGATCAGCGCTGCGGTATCTCCGATGCCCAGATCGCCTTCACGTCGAAGAGCAAAGACGGGTGCAAGAACGCCAGCGATTTTTTTTTCAGGAGATAGGTTCATGTGAAGTGTTCGGATTGGCGGATGCGGCGGTAAGTGGGTTTGATGATGTCATAGATGATTCGCAGACGTTCGTCGAATGAGATGAATGCGCTTTTGATGCTGTTGATCGCAATGCGCTCCAGCCCGTTGAGATCGAGTCCGAATTGATCGACTGCGATCTTGTATTCGGCCGTCATACTCGTGGCACTCATGAGCCGGTCATCAGTGTTGAGCGTGACACGGAAGCCGCGATCCATCAAGCCGCGGAAGGGATGCTCGGCCATGCTGGCGACTGCTCCTGTGTGGACATTGCTTGAAAGACAGATCTCGAGCGGAATTCGCCGGTTGAGGATGTATTCCGAGAGCGAGCCCATCTTAACAATGTGGCCGTGTTTGATGACCATATCCTCCGCAAGTCGCGTGGCATGCCCGAGTCGGTGAGCACCGCAGATTTGCAATGCCTGCCAGATGGATGCCACTCCAAACGCCTCGCCCGCATGCAGCGTGGAGTAGAAGTTTGCTTTTTGCACGATCTGGAACGCGTGCACATGCTCCTGCGGTGGATATCCAGCTTCCTCACCAGCAAGATCAAACCCCACGACGCCCGCATGACGGTGGCGAATGGCGAGTTCGGCCATCTCGCTGGAGTCCGACCGATCACGCATGGCGCAGATGATCAACCCCCAAGAGATTCCATATTGCTCACCGCCACGTCGCAGGCCGACCAGCACAGCTTGCACAACTTCATCCAGACTCAGCCCGCGTTGCGTATGAAAGACGGGCGCAAACCGGGCTTCGGCATACACCACACCGTCGTGGTGCATGTCTTCTATAAACTCAAACGCCACGCGCTCCAATGCCTCGCGCGTTTGCATGACGGCGATGGTATGTGCGAAACCTTCCAGATACACGCTCAGGCTTCCCTGGTTTGCGCCTCGGAAAAACCAATCTCCCAGAGCTGCTGCATCCGTCGTGGGCAGGCTTTGGTAGTTTTCCATGGCCGCCAGCTCGATGATGGTTTGCGGACGCATGCCCCCATCCAGATGCTCATGCAAAAGCACTTTGGGCGCACGGCGCAGGATGTCTTCGGTAAGTCGCATCTCGTAAAAAGATTTCGAGAATGCAGCATGCCGGAACTCTCCCGCAATCTCAATGCATATGCGGGCGAGGGGCTATTTGTCTGCCCCGTTCAATGGCCACCTGCTGCCGCCTACTGCTGAACGATCTCGTTCAGTTTGAAGATCGGCATGAACAGCGCAATCACAATGCCGCCCACGATGACACCCAGCACCACGATCAGGATCGGCTCGATGAGCGAGGTCAATGCATCGAGCATCGCTTCAATTTCTTCGTCCCAAAAGTCGGACATTTTCTCCAGCATCTCATCGATTTTACCCGTGCTTTCACCGGCGGAAATCATGCGCACCATCATGGGCGGGAAGATGGGCTCCCGCGCCATGGAAGCTGCCAGATGCTCGCCTTTCTCGACCTCCAGACTTACGCGCCGGATACCTTTTTCCACCATCACATTTCCAGAAGTCTCGGCCACGATGTCCATGACTTCCAGGATCGGCACGCCTGCACGGATCAATTGTGCAAAGGTGCGCCCGAAGCGCGACATGCAGATTTTATGAGTCAGCGGGCCGAATACCGGCATCTTGAGCTTCCATTTATCCCATTTCTCACGCCCGCCTTTGGTGCGAACAAACGTCCGCAGCCCATACCAGGTGCCCACTGCGAGAAGAATCACCACATACCATTGGGCACGGAAAAAATCGCTGATGTTGAGTAGCACTTGCGTCGGTGCTGGAAGATCAGCACCGAAGTCGGCGAAGATGCCACCGAACACTGGCACCACTTTCACAATGAGAAATATCGTGATCGCCACCGCGATCGTGATCACCACGACAGGATAGGTCATCGCGGATTTCACCTTCTTCTTAAGACGCGAACTGGCTTCGAGAAAACCCGCCAAGCGGTCCAGAATTTCCGCCAACAGACCGCCGGACTCACCCGCGCGGATCATGCTGATATACAGACGCGAGAATACATGCGGCTGTCGGGCCACAGCTTCTGCGAAACTCTCGCCTGACTGCACGCGCGAAGTCAGCTCGCCGATCACAAACCGTAAATTTTTCTGCTTTTTTGGGTCCGATTGCTCATAAAGTGCAGTCAGCCCTGTGACCAGAGGCAGACCCGCTTCCACCATGGTCGCAAGCTGCCGAGTAAAAATGACCAAGTCCGATTCCTTGACGCTAACAAGTTTTTTCTTCGCGACTTTGGACGAGCGTTGCTCGATGGAGAGCACCATGAGCCCTTTCGTCATGAGCGTGCTGATCGCGCTGTCTTGATTGAGTGCCTCCAGCATGCCGGACACAGTCTTCCCATGAGGATCGCGGGCTTCGTAGCTGAATGACATCATAATTTTACTAATAAAAAGACACGTTTAAAACAGCATGGATAATGCCATGCACACTAAAAAAGGTCTTCCGCCGTCACGCTTCGACGCTCGCGTCCGCCCAGCAGTCGCGCCTGTTCCACCACAGCGTCCGCATTTGTGCTGAATCGGTATGCCTCGCAATTGGGACATGTCGCGGCACGGCGAGCCACGATGGAGTCGCATCCCTCACAGATTTTATAATTGCCGGGGTTGGCGATGATCTTAGCAGCCTTGGCGGCGCGGTCTTCATCGGTGTGGGATGGGGCGGTCATAAGAAATGGCTCTTGCTTAAGAGGATACCATACCGGGAGGAATATCAAGCACGGGTATGATCATGGTGCCAGCCGGTCTATTCTCCAGCTATCGCCTTCGCGGACATATTGGAACCGGTCGTGCAATCTGCTTTCTCCACCCTGCCAGAATTCGACGCTCTGCGGGATGACCCGATAGCCGCCCCAGAACGTAGGCAAAGGCACTTCTCCGTCCTGAAATTTGCGGCGCACTTCCTCCAGCTTCGCCTGGAGCAGCTTGCGGGTGCTGATGATCTGGCTCTGTGGTGAAGCCCAGGCACCCAGCCGACTGCCCAGAGGACGCGAAATAAAATACCGCAACGATTCCGCGCTCGATAGACGCTCCACAGCGCCGGACACGATGACTTGCCGCTCCAAAGCAAGCCACGGGAACAAGAGCGATGCATGCGGATTCTCCGCGATCTGCCTCGCCTTTACACTCTCGTAGTTGGTGTAAAAAACGAAACCGCGTGCATCGAGTTCTTTTAAAAGAACAGTTCGCACCCTCGGCTGACCATCGGCACCACACGTCGCGAGACTCATGGCATTTGGCTCCAGCAACTGAGCCTGCGTCGCTTGCTCGAACCATTTCTGGAACTGCGACACCGGGTCCGCAGCCAGATCCGCACGGTGAAGCCCTGCGAGGGTATATTCACGACGCAGCGCGGCGAGGTCCATGATTAGAGCTGCGCGAGAGCTTTACAACAGTGGCTTGATCTCGTCTTCAAACACCGATTTTTCCACATAGCCGACGTGTTTGTTCACGATCTTTCCGCTTTTATCGATGATAAACGTGGTCGGGATGCCTTCGATACCGCCGAAATCCTCCACGATTTTGTCGTCGCCCATCACGATCGGGTAGTTGACGTTCATCTTGTCCATGAACTTGCGAACCACGCCAGGACCATCCTGATCGAGCGATACGCCGATGACCACCAGACCTTTGTCACCGTATTCTTTTTGCAACTCGATGAAGCCAGGAATCTCTTTCACGCACGGCGGACACCAGGTAGCCCAGAAATCAAGAATCAACACTTTATCCTTGAACTCGGAGGATTTCACCGTCTTGCCATCGACGCTTTTCAGTTCCCAAGTGGGAGCAGATTGACCGAAAGCAAGCAGGGGCAGAAGCAACAGACTGAGGAGTAATGTTTTCATAAGATGCTACGTTGACACATCGGGCGAGGATAGGCCAACAAAAGTTCCAGCGGCAGCGGGCAGGCCGTGGCATCGACTTTTGCTTTCACACCCTCGAGCGTCGGCGTAAGAAGGAGTTCCATGAGCTGTGAGCAGCAAGAAATCATCAACCAATGGGTAGCCAGCGCACGGTCCTCGATCCATGGCGGTGGACTCTTTGCGACCCGCCGCATCCCGCGCGGCACACGGATCATCGAGTATGTCGGGCCGCGTCTGACCAAGGCGCGAGCCAATCGGCTGGCACTGGAACGCATCGAGCAGGCGAGCCAGTCGGGCGAGGGTGCCGTGTATATGTTTTCTCTTAATAAACGCTACGACATCGATGGCAATGTGCCGTGGAATCCGGCACGGCTGATTAACCATTCCTGTTCGCCAAACTGCGAGCCGCAGGTGATCCGGGGGCACATCTGGATCGTGGCGCGGCGCAGTATCGCGCCGGGCGCGGAGTTGTCGTTCAACTACGGCTATGAGGCGGAGCATTGGCAGGAGCATCCTTGCCGATGCGGTGCAGGGAATTGTGTGGGTGCCATCGTGGCGCGGGCGCAATGGCCTAAACTGCGGCGTTTGCGCGGCGCAGCGGTGGGCGGCGGGAGATTGTAGCTTGCAGGTTCGGGCAGGGCGAAGATAGACCGTGCTATGCAAATTCAGGATTACTGCGGAGACTTTCTCTCGTGAAAAAATGGGTGCTGCTCGGGTTGCAGATTTCGGTGACTCTGGTGTTGCTCGTGGTGATTTTCCGCCGGGAAGGATTCCGCGAGGATATCGGTCGTGTCATTTCCGGCGCTTCCACGGGCTGGCTCATCGTCGCTCTCGCTGCGGCTCTGGTCGTGCATACCATCTGCTGGCTGCGCTGGTGGGTGTGCCTGAAGATTTTAAATCTGCAGGCTTCGCCGGGAAGGAGTCTGCGATTTTTTGCGATCAGCCTCTTTGCGAGTCTTTTTCTCATGGGGCCGGTGGGTGGGGACGCAGTGCGCCTGGGGCTGATGTTTCGCGACGACCACAGCAAGGCAGCTGCGACGATGTCGGTGCTGCTCGACCGGCTGAGCGGGCTCATGGCACTGGTGCTGGGCGCGGTGCTTTTTACAGGCATGCGTTATTCCTGGTTCAAGCAGGATGCCTTAGCGGTGCAAATGATGCATGCGCTGTGGATATTTCTGATCGGGTCCGTGATTTTTATGGTCGTGAGCTTTATCATCAGCCGCAAAGGCTGGCTGCGCCATCTGCCCAGGCGCGCACCGATGCGCGAAGGGCTGATCTCCTGCGCGGAGGCGTGGGATAAATTCTCGCGACGCCCCTGGCTGTCGTTATCCACGGTGGGGATGTCGTTTGTGGGGTTGATGATTTACTTCTCGGTATTTGTGTTCTGCGCGATGGCGTTTGGTCTTCAGATTGCGTGGCGCGATATCTTTGCGGTAATGACGGTGGTGGATGCTGCGGTGGCGTTGCCGGTGAGTTTTGCCGGGCTTGGGCTGCGTGAGAAACTTTTCGAAGTGATGATGAACCGTCTCGCCGGCGTGCCGCCCGCAGCGGGCGTGATGGTGTCGCTGGGTGGCTTCGTGGCCATGACGGTCTGGAATGTCGTGGGCGGATTATTTTTGCCGGGCTATCGCTCGCGGCGCGGCGAGCATATCCATCTCAAAGACCTGCAGGAGGAAGTATGATCGGCGAGCGAATCGCGGAGAGGTTCCCGCCAGGTCGATGGCGTCGAGGTTATATCCGTGGGAAAGTAGCGTCCGATCCCGCGTATGAAGCGGTGTGGGAAGCAGTGCGCGGGACGAGTCTGCCGCTATGGGACGGCGGTTGCGGGTTTGGCCTCCTCGCGTTCTATCTGCGGGAGAAAGGCTACACCGCCCCAGTGCTTGGCACTGATCTGGCTGAGGACAAGATCGAGATGGGCACTCGGGTGGCGGCGAAGCATTATCCGTCAGTCACGCTTCGCGCGGAAAGCGTGGAGAATCCGCCCCGGGATTTCGCGGGACACATCGCGTTGCTGGATGTGTTGCACTATCTGCCGCATGATGCGCAGCGGCGGTTGCTGCATACAATTATCGCGATGCTTCCACCTGGGGGGAAATGTTTGATCCGGTTTACCGCGAGGGATCGGAGTTGGCGCTATGCGGTGACGATGCTGGAGGAGATCGCGATCCGTGGCATCGGCTGGATTCGCGGTGGGCGCATTTGTTTCCCCACCGTGGAGGAAGTGGTGGCACCGATTCGCGAGGCGGGAATGGAGTATGACGTCCGCTCGCTGTGGGGACGGACGCCTTTTAATAGCTACCTGCTGACCGCGCGACGTTCGACATGACTTTCTCGCACTGGGACTGGGCGTTGATGCTGATCGCTGCATTGAGCGTGGGGATGGCCAAGAGCGGCATCGGCGGGCTGGGTTTGCTGGCGGTCTTGCTGCTGGCTGTGGTATTTCCCGCGAAGGCATCCACAGGTGTGTTGTTGCCGCTGCTCATTGCTGCGGATGTGTTTGCTGTGGCGATGTTTCGCAGGCATGCACAATGGCATTTCCTTCCCATGCTGCTTCCACCCGCCGTGGTGGGCGTGGTGGCGGGATGGTGGCTCATGCCGCGAATCAGCGATGGGGTGTTTGCGCCTGTCATCGGCGTCATCGTGCTGGCGATGATTGCCGTGCATTATTTGCGGCGTCTCTGGCCTACGCTTACGGGGATGTTGCCGGAGTCCAGAATGTTTCCCTGGACGATGGGTTGTATGGCGGGTGTGACGACAATGTTGGCCAATGCGGCCGGACCGGTGCTCACGATTTATCTACTCGCCCGGCGACTGCCGAAACACGAGTTTGTGGGCACGGCAGCGGTGTTTTTCTTTTTGATAAATCTGATCAAGGTTCCTTTCAGTGCGCACCTGGGGCTGATCGATGGAGGAACGTTGTGGGTGAATGCGATGCTCGTGCCTGCGGTGGTGGCGGGGCTGTTTGCAGGCAGGAAAGTTCTGGGCATGATCCCACAGCGAGTGTTTGAGGAATTGTTGTTGGGCTTCTCCGCATTGGCCGCGTTGCGGATGCTGTGGTAGTGCACATTCTGCTCGACTGGCAGGC